>NZ_JBSFNQ010000066.1:0-41729 GCF_053981115.1 Streptomyces sp. NPDC003691
CCGTCGACACCGCCTGCTCGTCCTCCCTGGTCGCCATCCACCTCGCCGCCCAGGCCCTGCGCCGCGGCGAATGCACCCTGGCAGTAGCCACCGGAGCCCGACCGAAGGGCCGGCCTGCGGTAATCGCCCGAACGGTGCGATACCGCAGGCCGGCCCTTCCGTTTACCCGGTCAGGGGGTGAGGTCGAGCACGCGAACCGGTTTCCCGCTCCACCGCTTCGGCTCGGTGGTGGCGACGACAGCCCCGTCGGGCCGGTCGGCGGTCGGCTGTGCCGCGTGCCGACTGTGAGCGGCGGCCCAGGTCTCCTCCCGGGCGACGGCGAGCGCGGCGGCCAGGTCCAGATCGAGAACGGTGATGCCGGGCAGCGCGGCCAGGTGCTCCGCGGTGCCGGGTCGGGCCCGGTCCGCTTCGACCAGCGCGCAGGCGGGTGCGTAGAGGAACCAGCCCGGCTCGGCGTGGGCCCGGTGGATAAGGCGGGAAGCGAGGACATTGCCCTGCCCGGCCGCCGTCATGGCCGTCTCGTCCAGGACGATGTGCATCTCGCTCACCGGCCGGTCACCTGCGCCAGACGCCGGTCCAGTTCCCCGTCCAGCTCCCGTTCCTCGGCCGCCGACGGGGCGTAGCCGTTCCATGCGGCCAGCGCCGCCTTGGCCCGCTCCGCTCGCTCGGCCCGTTCGGCCGGGGTCAGCAGGGTCTCGGCGAGGCGCGCCAGATACGCGCGCAGCGACAGCCCCTCGGCTGCGGCGACTGCGGCGAGCCGGTCCTTGGCTTCCTCGGGGATACGGACATTCGCATCGGACATCATCGTGCTCCTTCCCATCCTTCGAGGGTACGGGTACGTACCCGTACCCGTACGCCCAATGCCGAATTCGCGGTATGCGTTTTCTATGGCGCAGGGGTTCGGGGGCTTCGGGGTTGCGGGGTCGGCGCAGCAGGTCAGGAGCGCAGCAGGTCGACCGTCTGGCGGACCGCGCTCTCCTGCATGGCGGCGAGGGATTCCGCGGTGACCCCGGCGGTATGAGGGCTCAGGAGCGCGGTGTCGCCCAGTGCCGCCGCGGTACCGTCGGCGGCCAGGCCGAAGTCGTCGACGGCGAACCGCAGATCGGGCCGGGCGGCGACCACGTCAGGCAGGGCTCCGAGGTCGAGGATCTCCTTGCGGGCCGTATTGACGACCAGGGCCCCCGGCGGGAGCAGGCCGAGAAGCCGCGGGCCGATGAGTCCGCGGGTGCCGTCGGCGAGCGGGAGGTGCACGCTCAGGACATCGCTGTGCCGGAAGACGTCTTCCAGCGAAGCCGTCGGCAGATCGGGGTGGTCCCCGGGGGTACGCGTCCAGACCAGCGGTTCCATGCCGAAGGCCCGGAGCAGCGGTAGCAGTGCCCGGGCCGTCGCGCCGGCGCCCAGCACGCCGGCGCGCCTGCCTCGCAGCTCCACCGGGGCTTAGGCCATGCCGGCCCGCTCCTCGCCCGTCAGGGCGGCACGATGGCCGGACAGAGCGCGCTTGGCGAGGGCGAGGACCATCATCATGGTGTGCTCGGCCACGGAGACCGCGTTCACGCCCGGGGTGGTCACCACCCGCACACCGCGCTCCCGGAGCGCGGCCAGGTCCAGGTGGTCGGTGCCGGTTCCCACCGAACCGAGCACCCGCAGGCCCGGGAGCGCGTCCAGGATCACGGGGCCGATACGTTCTCTGACTCCGACGACGGCAGCGGACACCCCGGGCCCCAGGGCGGTCAGCTCGGTCAGTGCCCGGTCCCGGCGGCTTGCCACCCGTACCTCGGTGAACGCGTCGCTGAGGAGCCCGAACGCCTCGGGGTTGCCGGGCAGGTCGGGCAGGGCGACGAAGACCGTCCCCGGAATCGTCCCGCGTGTGCCGACGACCGTCATAGTGATCCCCCAGATACGGAACGTGCCGGTGGCAGACCGTAACGATGCTACGGCGGGCGGCTCGCCGTCCACCCCGCCGTGGCCGATATCGGGCCCTCCTCCGCCCCGTCCCCGCCCACCCTCCGCCGAAGAGCGTGTGCTAGGGTTTCTTGGCTGTAGTTGTAGCAACCATGAACCCGTGCGCCTGGCAGATACGCGAGATCCACATCTTCCTCAGGCGCTTCGTTTGTCTCCGGCAGCTCCGGACGGGGCCTTGGCCTCCAGAGTCCGACTCACCGGACGCGTATTCCGCTCAAACGGGGTCCGCACCGTCGTGGTGCGGGCCCCGTTTCGCGTTGCGCCGGGACAGCGTGCCCAGGAAGCAGGAAGGCGGACACCGCATGTCCCGCAGGCCCCAGAAGTCAAGTCGTCGTGCCCCTTCGGGGCCGCCCGCAGTGGCGGCGCCCAAGGATTTCAAGCTGCCCGAGTCCGTGACGCCGGCGTTGCCGGCCGTTGACGACTTCGCCGCTCTCGATATGCCCGAGGCGCTGCTGAAGACCCTCGCCGCGCAGGGAGTGACCGAGCCGTTCCCCATTCAGGGCGCCACCCTGCCGAACTCGCTGGCCGGGCGGGATCTGCTCGGGCGGGGGCGGACGGGGTCCGGGAAGACCCTGGCGTTCGGTCTGGCTATGCTCGCCAGGACGGCCGGGCTGCGGGCCGAGCCCAAGGCGCCGCTCGCCCTGGTGCTGGTGCCCACCCGGGAGCTGGCGCAGCAGGTGACGGACGCGCTGACGCCGTACGCGACGTCCGTGAACCTCCGGATGGCGACCGTCGTCGGCGGGCTCTCCGTCAACAAGCAGGCCGGTACGCTGCGGCGCGGCGCCGAGGTGGTCGTGGCGACCCCCGGGCGCCTCAACGACCTCGTCGAGCGCGGCGACTGCCGGCTGGCCGATGTCCGGATCACGGTGCTGGACGAGGCCGACCAGATGACCGACATGGGCTTCCTGCCGCAGATCACCAAGCTGATCCGGCAGGTGCGGACGGACGGGCAGCGGATGCTCTTCTCGGCCACCCTGGACCGGAACATCGACAAGCTGGTGCAGCAGTTCCTGACCGACCCCGTGGTGCACTCCGTGGACCCGTCGGCCGGTGCGGTGACCACCATGGAGCACCATGTGCTCCATATCCAGGACGAGACCGACAAGAAGGCCGTCACCGCCCGCATCGCGGCCCGTGACGGCCGGGTGATCCTGTTCATCGACACCAAGCGCGCCGCCGACCGGCTCACCAAGCGGCTGCTGGCCGTCGGTGTCCGGGCGTCCGCCCTGCACGGCGGCCGGTCCCAGCCGCAGCGCACCCGCACCCTGGACCAGTTCAAGAACGGCCAGGTCACGGCATTGGTGGCGACGAACGTCGCGGCCCGCGGCATTCATATCGACGATCTCGACCTGGTCGTGAACGTCGATCCGCCCACCGACCACAAGGACTACCTCCACCGTGGCGGCCGCACCGCCCGGGCCGGCGGCTCCGGCCGGGTGGTCACGCTGGTGCTGCCCGAGCAGAAGCGGGAGTTCACCCGGCTGATGTCCCACGCGGGCATCCGCCCCCGTACCGCCGCCGTCACCTCCACCGACGCGCAGCTCGCGGCGGTCACCGGGGCCCGCGAGCCCTCGGGTGTCGCGGTCACCATAGAGGTGCCCGCGCCGACCCCGCCGAAGTCGTCCCGTGGCGGGCGCGGCGGCGGCGGTGGTGGTGGTGAGTCCGGTGAGCGTTCCCGCCGCAGGCGCCCCCGCCCCGCCGGGGACGAAGGTTCCGGTACCGGTTCCCGTTCCGTTGCTGGTTCCGCTTCCGGTTCCGGCCGGGGCTCCCGTGGTTCCGGCGCGTCCGCGGGTTCCGGCCGTGGCTCCGGTGCCGCCGCCGGTTCCGGCCGCGGTGGCGGCCGTGGTTCCGGTGGTACGGCCTCCGGTGCCGGTCGCGGTTCCGGTGGTGCGGCCTCCGGCGGCGGGCGCGGCGGTCGTGGTTCCGGTACGGCTCAGGGTGCCCCCTCCGCCCGTGGCGGCGAGCGCCGCCGCGGCGGCCGCCGCGGCACCGCGGGATAACCCGCAGACGGGGACGGGGACGGGGGCTGGGACGGGGACGGGAGTGGAGCGCGGCGGGCCTCAGGCCCGCCCGTAGAACTCCTCCGTCTCCTCCACCGCCGCCTTGAACCGTTCGTCGAAGTCATCACGGATGAGCGTCCGGACCACATAGTCCTGGACGCTCATTCCGCGTTTGGCCGCGTGCCCGCGGACGCGTTCCAGCAGGTCGTCGTCTATGCGCAGGCTGAGCACCGTCGATTTCATGCTGCCAGGGTCGCCGCCGGGCCGTCGCGGGCGCGTCATCTTTTGCCCGGTGATCACTCGTACGGGTGATAAGGGCTTGCCCTCGGGCGGATCGTGCACTCGTCGCCCGACTGGTATTTAGACAGAGTAATGAGTTATGCTAACAAACATGTCAGACCTGTCCCATGGTGACACCGGCGGACCTCACGGCGACGACGCCGACCAGGCCGCGGTGAACGCGCTGCGCTCGGCCGTGATGCGGCTGGGCCGACGGCTCAAGCACCAGCGAGTCGACGAGTCGCTGAGCCCCACCGAGATGTCGGTGCTCGGCACGCTGGCCCGCTGCGGCTCGGCCACCCCCGGGGAGCTGGCGCGGCGGGAGCACGTACAGCCGCCGTCCATGACCCGCATCGTCGCGCTGCTGGAGGCCAAGGGACTGGTCCGGCTGGAGCCGCACCCCGACGACCGGCGGCAGAAGGTCGTCAGCCAGACCGAGCAGGCCGAGGCCATGCTCGAAGAGAGCCGCCGCAAGCGGAACGCCTGGCTGGCCCAGCTCGCCGACGGTCTGGACGAAGACGAGTGGGAGAAGCTGCGCGCCGCCGCCCCCGTCCTGGAGAAGCTCGCCCACCTGTAACCGACGGCCGAGGAGGCGAACCCTTTTGCGTACGGGACCCGGAGCAGACTCCGCACCCGCATCCGCATCCGCACCTACGCACAGCACCATGTTCAGCTCGCTGAAGATCCGGAACTACCGGCTCTACGCGATCGGCCAGGTCGTCTCCAACACCGGTACCTGGATGCAGCGCATCGCCCAGGACTGGCTGGTGCTCACCCTCACCGGCTCCGCGTCCGCGGTCGGCATCACGGTCGCGCTCCAGTTCCTCCCGATGCTGCTCTTCGGCCTGTACGGCGGAGTCCTCGCCGACCGGCTGCCCAAGCGGGCCCTGCTGCTCTTCACCCAGTCCGCGATGGCCACCACCGGCCTCGGACTCGCCGTCCTGACCCTCACCGGACAGGTCCAGGTCTGGCACGTCTATCTGACCGCCTTCCTGCTCGGCCTGGTCACCGTCGTGGACAACCCGGCCCGGCAGATATTCGTCAACGAGATGGTCGGCCCGGACCAGCTCGCCAACGCCGTCAGCCTCAACTCCGCCAACTTCCAGTCCGCCCGGCTCGTCGGCCCGGCCGTCGCCGGTGTGCTGATCACCGCCGTCGGCACCGGCTACGCCTTCCTCTTCAACGGGCTGTCCTTCCTCGCGACCGTCGCAAGCCTGCTGCTGATGCGCCGGTCCGAACTGCACCCGTCCCACCGCGCCCCGCGCGCCAAGGGGCAGCTGCGGGAGGGCCTGCGCTACGTCTCCGCCCACCCCGAACTGATCTGGCCGATCGTCCTCGTCGGTTTCATCGGCACCTTCGGCTTCAACTTCCCGATCTGGCTCACCGCATTCGTCCACGACGTCTACGGTTCCGGCGCCGAGATGTACGGCCTGCTCAACACCTTGATGGCCGTCGGCTCCCTCGCGGGCGCGCTGCTCGCCGCCCGGCGCGGCACGTCCAAGCTCTCCGTACTCGTGGGTGCCGCGGTCCTCTTCGGCGCCCTGGAGGTCGTCGCCGCGTTCGCCCCCTCGTTCTGGATCTTCGCGGCGCTGCTCGTCCCGATCGGCATGTTCGGCCTCACGGTGAACGTGACGGCCAACGCCAGCATCCAGATGGCCACCGACCCCGCCGTCCGCGGCCGGGTGATGAGCCTGTTCATGATGGTCTTCGTCGGCGGTACGCCGCTGGGCGCGCCGCTCGTCGGCTGGCTCACCGACGCCTACGGCCCCCGGATCGGCTTTGCGGCGGGCGGTGCCGTATCGCTGCTGGCCGCGCTCACCGTCGGGGTGATCCTCGCCCGCTCGGCGGGCGTCCGGCTCAAGCTGGACCTGCGCCCGGGCCGTCCGCATCTGACCCTCGTCCCCAAGGGGCGCGACCCGGTGACGCGTCCGGAGAGCCCGGCCCGGGCGGGGTAGCGTCCCCGCGCCGGACCGGGCGGGTGGGCCGGTCGGACCGGGTGGGCCGGCCGGCCGGTCGGTTTGGCAGCATCAGGCCCCATGAGACTCTTCACCGCCGTCGTCCCGCCGCCGCTCCAGTTCGACGAGCTGTCGGCCGCCGTCGCGCGGCTGCGGACGGCGGACCCCGGGGCCGACGGTCTGCGGTGGACCCGGCCGGCCGGGTGGCACTACACCCTCGCCTTCTTCGGCGAGGTGGACGAAGGGCTCGTACCCGAGCTGCGGGAACGGCTCCGGCGCGGCGCCCGCCGCAGTACGCCGTTCCGGCTGGCGATCAGTGGCGGCGGGCACTTCGGGCAGGGGATTCTCTGGGCCGGGGCCGCCGGGGAGCCGGACGACATAGCGGCCCTGCGGCGGCTCGCCGAGCGGGCCGAAGCCGCCGCCCGCCGGGCCGGGGTCGCGATGGAGGAGCCCCGGCGCTACACCCCCCACCTCACCCTTGCCCGGACCCGGCGCGGCGCCCCGCCCGCTCCGCTGGCTGCGTACGCGGCGGAGCTGGACGGCTTCAGCGGGACGCCCTGGCGGGTGGCGGAGTTCTCGCTGGTCAGGAGCCATCCGCCGAGCCGGGGCGAGGACTCCTGGTACGAGACCCTCGCCACCTGGCCGCTGGGAAAATGAGCGGCCGGGTTAGTCTCGTGGGGTGAAAACCAAGACCAGGAACCGGATCATGGCCGGTGCGCTCGTGTTCATGTTCGCCATCATCGCGGTGGCGTCGGTCGTCGGAGGATAGCCACCGAGAGGTGCTACGGGTGCCGCCCGCCCCGCGGCGTACGGCACCCGCTCCCGTACCCCCGGCTACCAGGCTTACGGCACCCGCTCCCGTACCCCCGGCTACCAGGCTTACGGCACCCGCTCCCGTACCCCCGGCTACCAGGCTTACGGCACCCGCCCCCGCCCCCCGGCTACCAGGCGTACGACTCCGGCGCTTCGCCCACCGGCGGGAACAGCTCGTCCAGCGCCGTCAGCAGCTCCTCGCTCAGTGTCAGCTCCGCCGCCCGCAGGGCGCTGTCGAGCTGCTCGGCCGAGCGCGGGCCGACGATCGGGCCGGTGATCCCGGGGCGGGTCAGCAGCCAGGCCAGGGCCACCTCGCCGGGCTCCAGGCCGTGCTTGTCGAGCAGGTCCTCGTAGGCCCCGATCTGCTCCCGTACCCCCGGCCTGGCCAGCAGTGACGCGCCGTGGCCGGTGTAGCGGGGGGAGAGCTGCCCCGCTCGCTCCTTGCGCAGCAGTCCGCCGAGCAGCCCGCCGTGCAGCGGGGACCAGGGGATGACGCCGAGGCCGTACTCCCGGGCCGCGGGGATCACCTCCAGCTCCGACCTCCGCTCGAAGAGGTTGTACAGGCACTGCTCACTAACCAGGCCGTACGAGCTGCGCCGCCGTGCGGCCTCGTTCATCTGCGCGATCTTCCAGCCGGGGAAGTTGGAGGAACCGGCGTAGAGGATCTTGCCCTGCTGGATCAGGGTGTCGACGGCCTGCCAGATCTCGTCGACCGGGGTGGCCCGGTCGATGTGATGGAACTGGTAGAGGTCGATGTGGTCGGTGCCGAGGCGCTTCAGGCTCGCCTCGACCGCGCGCCGGATGCCGTAGGCGGAGAGCTTCTCGTGGTTGGGCCAGACCGGCCCGTCCTCGTTGTGGACCGCGCCGTACACCTTGGTGGCGAGAACGACCTTGTCCCGTCGCCCGCCGCCCTGTGCGAGCCACTTCCCGACGATGGTCTCGGTCAGACCCCGCTCGCCGGGGCCGCCGTAGGTGTTGGCGGTGTCGAAGAAGTTGACGCCCGCGTCCAGCGCCGCGTCCATGATCGTGTGGCTGTCGGCCTCGGGGGTGTAGGGGCCGAAGTTCATCGTCCCGAGGACGATCCTGCTGACTTTGAGACCGGTCCGTCCGAGCTGTGTGTACTCCATGGTCCCCATAGATAGACGGCCGGAGGGGGATCCACGCAAGGGTGCCCCGATCGGGGTCCGGGGGCCGGGTCCGGGTCCGGGTCCGGGCCGGAGGTGCCGGGTTATCGGCACGGGATATCACCGCCCGGCATCCCCCGCAGGGGCACGGCGGTCCGCCGAACCGGTCTCTCCGGCTCCGCCGCCGTGACCTGCCATCACGTCCCGCCGTTGCACGCACGGGTGGTTCTCGGGTTGACGAAATAGGGCGAATCTCGCGATCCTGAGCGCCCGCGCTGTACGTCTGTGACCGACGTCACATTTCAACGGAGCCAACCGAGACACCACGGAAACGCTCTGACTGCCTGACAGCCGACGAGAGAAGCCGTTTTCCGATGCCCAAGATCTCCATCGTCGTTCCGTGTTTCAACGAGAACGAGGTGATCGAGACCTTCCACACCAAGCTCGTCGAAACGCTGGACGCCGCCCTCTTCCCGGCCCGCCCCGGCGGCCCCGCGGCCGGCTGCGACACGTACGAGATCTGCTACGTCGACGACGGCAGCACCGACGGCACCCGCGACCGGCTGAGAAGACTCGCCGAGACCGACCCCCGGGCCCGCTACACCTCCTTCAGCCGCAACTTCGGCAAGGAGTCCGCGATGCTCGCCGGGCTGCACATGGCGCAGGGCGACGCCGTCGTCATCATGGACGCCGACCTCCAGCACCCGCCGGAGCTGGTGCCGCGGATGGTGGAACTGCACGGCCACGGCTACGACCAGGTGATCGCCCAGCGCGACCGCAGCGGCGAGGGCCTGATCCGCACCGCCTTCAGCCAGGCCTACTACAAGCTGGTGCGCCGGGCGATGGACGTCGAAGTCATCGACGGCGCCGGTGACTTCCGGCTGCTGTCCCGCCGCGCCGTCAACGCGCTGCTGACCCTCCCCGAGAGCAACCGCTTCTCCAAGGGCCTGTTCTCGTGGATCGGCTTCGACACCGTCACCTTCACCTACGAGAACGTCGAGCGCGCCGCGGGCAGTTCCAAGTGGGGCGGCCGCAGGCTGCTCAACTACGGCATCGACGGACTCCTCTCCTTCAACAGCCGTCCACTGCGCCTGGCCATCCACACCGGCCTCTGGCTGGTGCTGTCCGCCCTCGCCTACACCGTGTGGATCATCGTCAACGTCATGGTCAGCGGCGTCGACACACCCGGCTACGCCACCCTGATCGCCGCCATGGTCGGCCTCGGCGGCATCCAGATCGCCACCCTCGGCGTGATCGGCGAGTACGTGGGCCGGATCTACCACGAGTCCAAGCGCAGGCCCCACTACGTGATCCGGGAGACGGACGAGACCACCATGCCCACCACCCCCAAGGCCACGGCCGCCGCCGGGCTGCGCGAGAGGCAGCGCTGACCTTGGCCACCCGTATCGACCTCCCCGCCCCGCCGCCCGAGGACGCGTCCGCGCCGGAGCACGCCGGGCCCGGAAAGCGGAACGGGTGGGCGGAGTACTGGCCGCTCGCCCTCGCCGCGCTGCCCCTCGGACTGCTCGCCCTCGCCATGTGGTTCGGACGCCATGTCCGGCCCAGCGCCGACGAGTGGTGCTTCCTCCCGGACGTCCGCGAGGACGGTATGTGGGGCCTGGTCCACACCTTCTACTTCACCGACAACGGCCGGGTCGCCAACGGCATCCTCGTCGGCGCCTACGCCGAGTTCCCCGTCGCCGGACACCAGTGGTACGGGCCGGTCAGCGGCGCCCTGATGCTCCTGCTGCTCTGGGCCGTCACGGCGACCCTGCTGCGCCGGACCGGGACCCTGCTGCCGCGCGGAGTGCCGCTGCTGGCCGCCGCGATGATCACCGCGGTCTTCCTGTTCGCCACCCCGAACACGTACAAGACCTTCTACTGGCCCGCCGCCTCCGTCTCGCACACCCTCGCCCCGGTACTCGCGGCCGCCGCGGCCGTTCCGCTGCTGCGGGCCCGCGGCCGGCGCGGCCGGATCGCCGCCCTGGTGGCCGTCGTCCTCGCGGGCGTCTTCATGGGCACCCTCTCCGAAGAGGCGTCCGTCGTCGCGCTCGTCGTCCTCTCCGGGGTCGTCCTCTTCGCCGGGCTCCTGCTGGTCGAGCGCTACCGCCGCCCCGCGCGGATCTGGGCGCTGGCCGGGATGGCCGGTATCGCCGTCGGGACGATCGTCCTGGTGACCTCCCCGGGCTCCCGCAACCGCCGCAGCCGCTTCGACGCGGAGAGCGTCTCGATGCTGGCGCCCGAATCCCTCTGGGGCTCGGCGAAGGGCTTCGCCGAGATCCTCGGCACCGTGGTGACCACCTGGCAGTACGCGGGCGCGGTCGCCGCGGGCGTACTGATCGGGCTGCTCGCCCGGCGCGACGAGACGGCGCCCCGGATCCTGCGCCCGGTCCGCCCCGGCGCCCTGCTGGGGCTGGGAGCCGCCGCGTTCCTGGTCTCCGGCTACCTCTGCACCGTCATCACCTACCCCGTCTTCGGCGCCAAGGTCGTCACCACCGAGCGCACCTGGAACGACTATCTGCTGCTCTGGGCCTTCCTGCTGGTCGCGGCGGGCGCGGTGCTCGGCCGGTGGCTGAAGGGCCGCTACGAGGCGCGGGCGGCGGAGCGTACGGCGGCGTCCCGGCGGACCGGGCCGCTGCTGGTGGGCCTCGCCGCCGCGGTCTGCGCCGTGACCACCGTCTCCCTCGCCGCCGGGGTGGTCTCCCTCGGGGACGATATGCGGGCCCGCGCGGTGCAGTGGGACCGGCAGGACGCCTTCCTGCGGGAGGGCGCGGCCCGGGGTGAGAAGGTCATGCCCTACACCCCGACGAAGGTCGGCCGGATGCTGGAGCCGTTCAGCCGGAACGGGACCCGGGTCTGGCCCGCGCAGTGCGTCGCCGAGTACTACGGGCTGGAGCGGGTGACGTACGCGAGGACCTTCCAGGGCGACTGAGCAGGTCCTGCCCCGGGGGCTCGTGCGGGGTCGGCGGGCCATGGAGGTCCGTGCGGTGTCGGCGGGCCATGGAGTTTCGTGCGGCCCGGTGGCAGCCGGGCCGCACGGACCCGCACCGGCCTACCCGGCCAAGAAACCGAGCACCTCGCGCTCGAACCGGCCCCGCGCCTCCAGCTGCGGCAGATGCCCGACCCCGGCCAGCTCCACCAGCCGCGCCCCCGGGATCGCCGCGGCGGCCGCCCGGCCCAGGACCGGGAAGTTGCCCAGCCTGGCCCGGTTCTCCGGGGTGGCGTACGACTTGCCGACCGCCGCCCGGTCCTCCTGCCCGATGACCAGCAGCACCGGCAGGCGCAGTCGCGGCAGGTCCTGGACCACGGGCTGGTGGTACGCCATCTGGTACGTGTGCGCGGAAGCCAGCGCCCAGCGCGGGTACTCGCCGCTCAGCGTGATCCGGTACCGCAGCTCCACGTTCCGCTCGTAGAGCCGCCGCCACACGGGGACGTAGGAGCGGTAGAAGCCGCGGATGGCGGCGAGGTTGGTGTTCGCCAGCTCGTCGGCGAAGAGCCGCTCCGTGCTCAGCGCCGGGACCAGTTCGCGGTAGTCCTCCAGACCGACCGGGTTCGCCAGCACCAGGCTCCGGGTCCGGCCCGGGTGCTCCAGCGCGAACCGGACGCCCAGCATGCCGCCCATGGAGTGCCCGATGACATCCGCCCGGTCGACGCCGAGCAGGTCGAGCAGGGCGACCGTATTGGCGGCCAGCAGCCCGAAGGAGTAGTCGAGGGCGGGCTTCGACGAGCGCCCGAAGCCGACCTGGTCCGGGACGACCACCCGGTGCCCGGCGGCCGCGAGGTCGCGCGCGGCGGGCTCCCAGGCACCGCCGTCGAAGTTCTTGCCGTGCAGCAGGAGAACGGTCCGGCCGGTGGGGGCCGCGCCCGGGTCCGGGGCGATGTCGAGATACGCCATGTTCACGGTCTCGCCCTGGTTCACCAGCCGCAGGAAGCGCACGGGCCACGCGGTGCGGTAGCCCTCCATGGCGATCCCCAGCGGGACGTCGTACACGGGCTCGCCGTCCGGCCCGGTGGGCCGGGCCGCCGCCGTGGCCGCGTGCGCGGCGCCCGTACCCGCGGCGGTGAGCGCGCCCGCGCCCGCCGCGCCCGCCGCCACCGAACCGAGGAATCTTCTCCGACTGCTCAACTGCGCTCCTGTCATCCTGCTGTGGGCCGCGACCGGACGGTGCGGGATTACCAGGAAGAAGGGGTTGGCGGCGGCCGGAGGTTGCCTCGCCGCGGGGAAATTCCGCGGGGCGGGATCCGGAGCAGGGAGAGGGCGCCGGGGTGGGAGCGCGAACCGGGCCTACGGCTCAGACAGGGCGCGGGACATAGGGACCGCCGAGCCCCCATGCCTGGTGCAGCGCCGTGGCGAAGGCCGCCGCGATCCGGTGCTCACCGCTCGGTCCCGGATGGGTGCCGTCGTAGGTGTCGGCGTCCAGGGTGTAGCCGTCCGGGCGGGACGCCAGCAGCAGCGGCGACGACGGCCCGTCCAGCTCCGCGACCGCCTTCGCCAGCAGCTCGTTGAAACGGTCGCACTCGGCGGCGAACGGGGCGTCGGTACGGGCCCGGACATTGGGTATCACCGGCAGCAGCGCCATCCGCACCCCGGGCGCCGCGGCGCGCGCCTCGGTGATGAACCGGCGGACGTTCTCCGCCGTCTGTCCGCTGTCCGTGTAGAAGCCGAGGTCTATCAGGCCGAGGGAGACCAGCAGGACGTCCGGACGGTGGGCGGCGACCGTACCGCCGATCACGGGTGCCATGTGCAGCCAGCCCTCGCCCCAGCCCGCGAGATGGCGGCGCGCGGCGGCGGGGAACGCGGGATCGGCGTACGCCGCGGAGACCGGGGCGTCGGCGGCGGGATCGTACAGACCGCTACGCGGGCCGACGATCTCGTGCTCGCCGGGGAAGGACGGGGAGGAGAGGTGCTGCCACATCCGGTAGCGCCAGGTGTAGTCGCCGGCACGTCCGATGGTCATGGAATCGCCGACGAACAGAAAACGCATGGGGGTAATGATGCGCGATGCATCTAACGGGCCGCGATGTGATGACGGCCACGGGGGAGGGGCCGGTCCCGGAGGCCCGGCAGCCGTTACCGTCACCCGCCTCGACCTCGGGTACTTCATCCGCCCGGCGGCCGAGGCCGGGCTGCCGTACCCCCGGGCCGAACCCGCACTGGCGTATCTCGTCCGCCACCCCCGCGGGCTGCTGCTGTTCGACACCGGCATCGGGGCCGCCGGTCCGGAGACCGAGGCCCACTACCGGCCCCGCCGCCGGTCCCCGCGCGGCGCGCTGGCCGGGGCGGGGGTCCGGCCCGACGCGATCGCGCTGATCGTCAACTGCCATCTGCACTTCGACCACTGCGGCGGCAATCCGCTCTTCCCCGGGGTGCCGGTCGTCGTCCAGCGCACCGAACTGGCCGCCGCCCGGTCCGGCGGCTACACCGCCGACGAGCTGATCGGCTTCCCCGGCGCGGTGTACGAGCAGATCGACGGCGAGGAGCAGCTCTGGCCGGGGATCCGGGTACTGCACACCCCCGGGCACACCGCGGGGCACCAGTCGCTGCTGGTGGACACCGGACCGGCGGGGGAGGGGGCGTCGGGGTACGGGCCGGTACTGCTCGCGGGGCAGGCGTACGACACGGCGTCGGAGTACGGTGCCGCGCTGCTGGCCCGGACGGCCGCCGCGGACGGCGCCGTACCGCCGCTGCCGCCGTACCGGCCCTGGCTGGACCGGGTGGCGGAATTCGGGCCGCGGCGGGTGCTCTTCGCGCACGACGCGTCGGTACGGGAGGACACGGGCGGCTCCGGCTCCGGTCCCGGCTCCGGCTCCGGTCCCGGCGGCTGAGACCGGTGGCGGCTTCGGTTCCGGTGGCGGCTGAGGCCGGCGGGGCCCGGCGGCCGGTGAACGGTACGGGCCCGGGCCGTTCACCGACCGCCGGAAGTCACGGGTGCTTTACGGCCGGGATGGCAGGCTTGGGCCATGCGCTCGTTCCCGTACGCCTCCCTCGCCGCCCCCGGTGCCACCGCCGCCGCCGCTCTTGTGCTGGCGCCCGTGCTCGCGCTGGCGGCCGCCGCCCCGGCCGCCGCCGACGGGCCCGACTCGAACTTCTCGTTCCAGGACGACCGCATCACCGAGTCCAGCGGGCTGGCGGCGAGCCGGGCGCACCCGGGGATCTACTGGACCCACAACGACCAGGACGAACCACGGGTCTTCGCGGTCGACTCGCGTACCGGGAAGACCGTGGCGACGGTGACCCTGAAGGGCGTCGGGAAGCCCCGCGACATGGAGGCGGTCTCCGTCGGTCCCGACGGGCGGGTGTACGTCGGCGATATCGGCGACAACCGGAACGGCACCTGGCCGCATGTGTGGATCTACGCCTTCAAGGAGCCCGCGCGGCTGGGCGACACCACCGTGCGGGCGACGCAGTACACCGTGAAGTACGCGGACGGCGCGCGCGACGCCGAGGCGCTGATGGTCCACCCGAAGACCGGGCGGGCGTACATCGCCTCGAAGAACGAGGACGGCGGCGGGCTGTACGAGGGCCCGGCGAAGCTCAGCTCCTCCGGGACCAACGTCTTCCGGCGGATCGGGGAGGTGCCGTGGGTGACGGACGGCGCGTTCTCGCCCGACGGGAAGCGGCTGGTGCTCCGTTCGTACTTCTCCGCCCGCGGTTTCGAGTGGAAGCCGGAGGGGCGGCTCGGCTCCGACGACCGGGTCAAGGCGCCGATCCAGGGCCAGTCCGAGGGCGTCACCTACACAGCCGACGGCCGGGCGCTGATGTTCGGTTCGGAGGGGCAGGGCGCCGAGGTGCGGCGGGTCGACCTCGACGACGCGGGCAAGGGCGCGGGCCCGGCGCCCGGCGGCGGCAAGGCGTCGTCGGACGGCGGTACGGCCACGGCGGACGGGGGCGGTTCCGGCGATGACGGTTCCGTGGACGTCACGACCGCGGTGGTCCTCGGCGCGGGCGCGCTCGCGGTGCTGCTGCTCCTGAAGCGCGTCTTCCGCCGCCGTCCAGCCTGACCGCCTCCGGCGCGGTCGGGAGGGGGCGCGGTTCCCCCGCGGGCCCCTCGGGCACGGGGGCGGTGCGGGTGCTGCGGCCCCGGGGCACTGCGCAGGCTTGTCCCGTGGGGGACGGGGCCCGGCGGGCGGAGTCCCGTACCGGCCCGGCTGCCCGGTGGGACGAGTACCGCCCGGGCCCGGCTGCCCGGTGGGGACAGGGCCCCGGGCGGGCCCGTCAGCCCTCTGCAGCCTCCGCGGGCTCCACGGCACCCGATGCCGCCGCGTCGCGCCCGGTCGAGTTGCCCGCGGACGCATTGCCCCTGGCCGCGCCGCTCCGGGGCGTGCCGTCGCCGGCCAGGGCCCCCGCCCCGCCCGCGTTGCTGCGGCAGGCGTCGCCCGCCCCCGGCGGGCGCCAGCCGGCCGCCTCGCGTTCGCGCATCAGCGCTTCGAAACCGGTGAGCAGGCGCTGGACGCCGAACTCCAGATGGTCGAACTCCTCGGTGAACGTGTCCTCGCTCAGGCCCGCGACCAGCGGGAATCTGCCGCTCTCCATCGCGGTGGCCAGGAACGGCTCCTGCACGCCCCAGAAGTCGGTGTGGCTCAGTCCGGTCGCCTCGGCCGCCTCCTCCGCGTCGGCCGCCATCCGGGCGATGCCCGCGACCAGGCTCTGCACCGAGATGATCACCGAGATCCGCTCGGGGTCGGTCAGCAGCATCGGCCGCAGCGCCCGGAGCGCCACCTCCAGACTGGCGATGGTGCTGGGACCCAGCACCGTACGGGCCTGGTTGACCCGGAGCAGCCACGGGTGCTTCTCGTAGAGGTCGAGATAGCCGCGGGCCATCTCCATCAGGGCCGCCCGCCAGTCGGGCTCCCCGTCCCCGCCCTTGGCGTGTTCCCACTCGCCGGGGTCGCTGACCTTGTCCAGCATCAGGTCGAGCAGCTCGGCCTTGCCGGGGACATAGCGGTAGAGCGACATCGTGCCGGTGCCCAGTTCGGAGGCGATCCGGCGCATGGAGACCGCGGCGAGCCCCTCGGCGTCCGCGACCTCGATGGCCCTGGCCACGATCGCGTCGAGCGTCAGCCCCGGCTTGGGCCCTCTGGTGGGCCGGTCGCCCAGACCCCACATGAGCTCCAGGGTGCGGACGATATCGCCGCTGCCGGTCGTCTCCGTCGTCATGGGCTCACCCTATTCCTCCTGCTCCCGGCCCCGGCGCGGGCCTGCCCGGAGCCTGTCCCCGGCCCGTCCCGGAGAAACCGCGAATAAAACTGAGTACGGTGTACCCATGAATCGGGTACAGTGTACGCGGTTGTGGTCGGAGAAGGCATGTGGCCGCTCCACAGTCCGGGACGGCCTGGGAGGAAGAATGAGTGTGAACGCACCCGGTGAACGCGGCGAGTACGCGATCCGCGCCGAGGGTCTGCACAAGAGGTACGGGGAGAAGCGCGCCCTCGACGGGCTGGACCTGGCCGTCCGCCGGGGCACCGTGCACGGCGTCCTCGGCCCCAACGGCGCCGGGAAGACCACCGCGGTCCGGGCCCTGGCCACCCTGCTGAAGTTCGACGCGGGGCGGGCCGAGGTCGCCGGGGTGGACGTGGTGCGCGATCCGCGCGGCGTCCGCCGCCGGATCGGGCTGGCCGGCCAGTACGCGGCCGTGGACGAGGTGATGACCGGCCGCCAGAACCTGGAGATGTTCGGCCGGCTCTTCCATCTCGGCGGCCGCCGGGCCAAGCTGCGGGCGGCCGAGCTGCTGGCGCAGTTCGATCTCACGGACGCGGCGGACAAGGGCGCGGGCGAGTACAGCGGTGGTATGCGCCGCAGGCTGGACCTGGCGGCGTCGATGATCCTCCGCCCGGAGGTGCTCTTCCTGGACGAGCCGACGACCGGTCTGGACCCGCGCAGCCGCGGGGAGGTGTGGGACACCGTACGGAAGCTGGTCGCCGAGGGCACCACGGTCCTGCTGACCACGCAGTATCTGGAGGAGGCCGACAAGCTGGCCGCCCGGATCACGGTCATCGACGGCGGCCGGGCGATCGCCGACGACACCCCGGACGGGCTCAAGAGCACCGTCGGCGGTGTCCGGGTCGAGGTCGTCGTCGCGGACCGGGCCGACCTCCATGCCGCGGTGCAGGCGGTGGGCCGGGTCGCCACCGGGAGTCCGGAGGTCGAGGACGACGAGCTGCGGGTGCACGCGGTCGTCGCCGACCGGGTCGCCGCGCTCACCGAGGTGGCGCGCACCCTCCAGGACCAGGGCGTGGCGGTCGAGGACATCGGGCTGCGCAGGCCGAGCCTCGACGACGTCTTCCTCCGGCTGACCGGTCACCGTACCGAGACCGGCTCCGGCGGGGACCAGCAGCAGAGCGGCGGCAAGAAGAAGGAAAAGGAAGAGGCGGCGGCATGAGCGACACCGCAGTGCAGAACCCGGGCACCCGCGACACCGCGGCAGCGGCAGCGGTGGCCGGAGGGAGCGGACCGGTCGATCTGACCGTCCACGCCGACGGCCGTGAGCGCCGTCTCCACTGGGCGGTGGTGGACTCCTGGAACGTGGTGCGCCGCGGGCTCACCCACTACCAGCGCCAGCCGGTGAACATCGTCTGGCAGCTCGGCTTCCCGATCCTCTCCGTGCTGCTCTACGCCTATGTCTTCGGCGGGGCGATGAAGTCCCCCGGCGGCGACTACCGCGACTATCTGATGCCCGGCATGTTCGTGATGACGATGGCCTTCGGCTTTATGAGCACCGCGATGAACGTGGTCGCCGATTCCACCAAGGGCGTCATCGACCGCTTCCGCTCGATGCCGATGGCCCCGTCGGCCGTGGTCTCCGGCCGGGGCGTGACCGACATCATCGTGGCCGTCGCCGAGCTGGCGATCCTCGCCCTGACGGCGGTGCTGATCGGCTGGCGCTCCGACGGCGGATTCCTTGCCACGCTGGGCGGGTTCGGACTGCTGGTGCTGCTGCGGTTCTCGCTGATCTGGATCGGGGTGTGGCTCGGTCTCGTGGTCCCGAACCAGGAGGCGGCGGGCGGGCTGTACGCGGTCGCGTTCCCGCTGACGATGGTCTCCAGCATCTTCGTCCCGACCTCGTCGATGCCGGGCTGGCTGGGCACGGTCGCGGCCTGGAACCCGATCTCGTCCACGGCCGGGGCGACCCGCGAGCTGTTCGGCAACCCGGTGGCCTCCGACGGCTCCTGGATCCAGGAGAACGCGGTGCTGATGGCGTTCGTCTGGCCGCTGATCCTGACGGCGGTCTTCCTGCCGCTCGCGGTGCGCCGCTTCCAGAAGCTCAGCCGGTGACCTCCGGCGGTACCGGCACCCGCGGTACCGGCACCCGCGGTACCGGCACCCGCGATACGGGGGTACGCGGGACGGCGGTACCGGATACCGGGGTCACGGGGGCGACGGGAATACGGGGGTACGGGGGCGACGGGAGTACGGGGAAGGGCCCGGCGGAGCAATCCGCCGGGCCCTTCCCCGTATCCCTGTGCGGCGCGCGGTGCGCGCGGATCAGAGCCGCTCGATTCAGAGCCGCTCGATCACATGGTCGATGCAGACCGTCAGCGCCTCGACGTCCGCCGGGTCGATCGCCGGGAACATCGCGATCCGGAGCTGGTTCCGGCCCAGCTTCCGGTACGGCTCGGTGTCCACGATCCCGTTGGCCCGCAGCACCTTGGCGACCGCGGCCGCGTCGATCTCGTCCGCGAAGTCGATGGTGCCGATGACCTGCGAGCGCTTCGCCGGGTCGACGACGAACGGATCGGCGTACTTCGACGCCTCGGCCCAGCCGTACAGCGCCTGCGACGACGCGGCGGTCCGGCCGGTCGCGAAGCCGAGACCGCCCTGCCCGTTGAGCCACTTCAGCTGCTCGTTGAAGAGGAACAGGGTGGACAGTGCCGGGGTGTTGTACGTCTGGTTCTTCAGCGAGTTGTCGATCGCGGTCGGCAGGCTGAAGAACTCCGGCACATGGCGCCCGGAGCCGTGCACCCGGGCCGCGCGCTCCAGGGCGGCCGGGGAGAAGACGCCGATCCACAGTCCGCCGTCGGCGGCGAAGGACTTCTGCGGGGCGAAGTAGTAGACGTCGGACTCGGTGATGTCGACGGGCAGACCGCCGGCGCCGGAGGTGGCGTCCACCAGGACCAGCGCGCCCTCGTCGGCGCCCGCGACCCGGCGGATCGGGGCGGCGACACCGGTCGAGGTCTCGTTGTGGGTCAGGGCGTAGACGTCGACGCCGGCCTCGGCCACCGGCTCCGGGTGGGTGCCCGGGTCGGAGGCGACGACGGTCGGCTCGGCCAGCCAGGGAGCCAGCTTCGCGGCCTTGGCGAACTTCGACGAGAACTCGCCGAAGGAGAGGTGCTGGGACTTGTTCTCGATCAGTCCGTGCGTCGCGATGTCCCAGAAGGCGGTGGAGCCGCCGTTGCCGAGGACCACCTCGTAGCCCTCGGGGAGCGAGAAGAGGTCGCGTACGCCCTGGCGCACCTCGCCGACCAGGTTCTTCACCGGGGCCTGGCGATGGGAGGTGCCGAGGAGGGATGAGCCGGTGGCGGCGAGGGCGTCGAGCGCCTCCGTCCGCACTTTGGACGGGCCCGCGCCGAAACGGCCGTCGGCGGGCTTGATGTCAGCGGGAATCTGGATCTCAGCCACGTATCGGAGCGTATCGGGTACCGCCGGACGGCCGCGGTCCGGTCCGGCGCTTGAGACGGCATGCCCACGGACCGGGCGCCCCGGAACCGGCTCAGGCCTCCCGGTGCAGGGCCAGGTCGTAAAGATGTTCCACGAGGGCGATCAGCACGTACTTGCTGGACGAATGGTCCCGGGCGTCGAACTCCACCATCGGTACATCGGCGTCCAGGGCGAGCGCCTGGCGGATCTGCGCGTCCGTGTGGAACGGTCCGCCGAAGTCGTTGACCGCGACGATGAACGGCACTCGGTGGTGCTCCAGCCGGTCCAGGGCGTACCAGGCGTCGGGCAGCCGCCGGGTGTCGACCAGGACGACGGCGCCGATGGTCCCCGAGAGCATCCGCTCCCAGAGGAACCAGAAGCGCTCCTGGCCGGGGGCGCCGAAGAGATAGAGGATCGCGCGTTCGTCGATGGTGATCCGCCCGAAGTCGAAGGCCACCGTGGTGGCGCTCTTCCGGGCGGAGACCAGGCTGGGGTCGTCGAGCAGCCGGCCCGCCGGGCTCATGTCCTCCTCCGTGTGCAGCGGACGGATCTCGCTGACGGAACGGACCATGGTCGTCTTGCCGACTCCGAAGCCGCCGACGACGACGATCTTCAGCGCGTTCTCGGCGGTCCTCAGGGAGTCCGCCGTGATGTCCTCCGGGGCGACCGTGCGCGGGGCGCGGGTCATCGGCGGGGAGCAGTGCCGGTCATCGAGTGTTTGCCTTCCGAGGGGTGGCCGGGGCAGAACTGGAGCCGAGGGTTCCTGATCAAGTGGTCGTCACTATAGGAGAGTTGGCGATCACTTTGGGCGCTTCGTCAAGCCTTTGCCAAGAGTCCAAGGACCCTAATGGCCTCACGTGGGACGTTTCCCCGGGTTTCCCCCCGGTGTGACGTGCGCGACGCGGGCATGCTGGAGCCATGACCGATCAACGGGACGGGGGCGCCGACCGGCCGCGGAAGGGGTCCGGCGACCCCGGAACCGACGGGCGGAACGGCCGGTTCCGCAGCCCGGGGAAGGGCACTCCCGGGTACGGCGCCGCCCCCGGCGCCGTACCGCCCGAACGGCTCGCCGCCCTCCGGGCCGGTCTGGCCGCCGCGCTGCCGCCCGGCGCCGCCGACTTCTCCGCCACCGCCCGCGCCCTCACCACCATGGACGCCTCCAACTACCGCCGGGTCCCCCTCGGCGTCGTCACCCCCCGCCACGCGGACGACGTCGCCGCCGCCCTGGAGGTCTGCCGCGCCCACGGCGTCCCGGTCGTCCCCCGCGGCGCCGGGACCTCCATCGCCGGACAGGCCACCGGCACCGGAATCGTCCTCGACTTCACCCGCCGGATGAACGCCGTCCTGGACGTCGACCCCGGGTCCCGTACCGCGCTCGTCCAGCCCGGCGCCGTACTCGACACCCTCCGGGACGCCGCCCGCCCGCACGGGCTGACCTTCGGGCCCGACCCCTCCACCCATGCCCGCTGCACCCTCGGCGGCATGATCGCCAACAATGCGTGCGGGGCGCACTCGGTGGCCTGGGGCACCACCGCGGACAATGTCCGCGAACTCTCCGTCCTCACCTACGGCGGTACCGCGCTCCGCCTGGGCCGTGAGGTGCCGGGCCCGCCCGGGCCGCTGCTCACCGCCGTCCACGAGCTGATCGGCGGCCACCTCGCCCTCCTCCGTACCGGCTATCCGCCCGGACTGCCCCGCCGGATCTCCGGATACGCCCTCGACGCGCTCCTCCCCGAGAACGGCCCGGACCCCGCCCGTGCCTTCTGCGGCAGCGAGGGCACCCTCGGCATCGTCACCGAGGCCGTGGTGGGGCTGGTCGAGGCGCCCGCCGCCCGCGCCCTCGCCGTCCTCGGATACGCCGACGAGACCGCGGCCGCCGACGCCGCCCCCGGACTGCTGCCGCACCGGCCGCTGACCGTCGAGGGCATGGCCGACGACCTCGTACCGCCGCCCGCCCGGCCCGGGCTGCCGCGCGGCCGCGCCTGGCTGTTCGCCGAGACCGGCGGCGCCACCCCCGCCGAAGCGGCCGCCCGCGCCGGGGAACTGGTCCGGGCCGCGGGCGCGCTGGACGCGGCCGTCGTCTCCGAACCCGCCGCGATGCGGGCGCTCTGGCGGATCCGCGAGGACGCCGCCGGGACCGCCACCCGGCTCCCCGGCGGCGGCGAGGCCTGGCCCGGCTGGGAGGACTGCGCCGTACCGCCCGCCGCCCTCGGCGCCTATCTGCGCGACTTCCGGGCCCTGCTGGCCTCGTACGGACTCCGCGGCGCGCCCTTCGGCCACTTCGGCGAGGGCTGCGTCCATGTCCGGATCTCCTTCGACCTGGTCACCCCGGCCGGGGTGCGGGCCTTCCGCGCCTTCTCCGGCGATCTCGCCGACCTGGTGGTCGCCCACGGCGGCTCCCTCTCCGGCGAACACGGCGACGGCCGGGCCCGCGCCGAACTCCTGCCGAAGATGTACGGACCCGAACTCACCGCCCTCTTCGCCCGCTTCAAGGACCTCTGGGACCCCGCGGGCGGCCTCAACCCGGGCATCCTGGTCCGGCCCGCGCCCCTCGACGAGGACCTCCGCTTCGCCGTCCTGCCCCGGCGGCCCGTCGACGTGGCCTTCGGCTACCCGGAGGACGGCGGCGACTTCACGGCCGCCGTCCGCCGCTGCGTCGGCGTCGCCAAATGCCGGGACACCGGGCCCGGCCCCGGGGTGATGTGCCCCTCCTACCGGGCCACCGGCGAGGAGGCCCACTCCACCCGCGGCCGGGCCCGGCTGCTCCACGAGATGCTCGCCGGGGAGATCGTCCGGGACGGCTGGCGGTCCCGGGAGGTCGCCGAAGCCCTCGACCTCTGCCTCTCCTGCAAGGGCTGCCGCAGCGACTGCCCCGTCGGCGTCGACATGGCCACCTACAAGGCGGAGTTCCTCCACCACCACTACGCGGGCCGGCTCCGCCCCCGCACCCACTACACCCTGGGGCGGCTGCCGGAGTGGCTGCGGGCGGCCGCCCCCGCCGCCCCCGTACTCAACGCCCTCGGCCGGATCCCGCCGCTCGCCGCCCTGGCGAAACTGGCCGCCGGAACCACCCCGGAACGGCCGCTGCCCGCCCTCGCGCCGGTGCCGTTCACCCGGTGGGCGCGCGGCCGCCTCGGCGGCGGGCCGAAGACCGCCGTCCTCTGGCCCGACACCTTCACCGAACATCTGTCACCGGAGGTCGGCCGGGCCGCCGTACGGGTCCTGGCAGCCGCCGGATTCGGGCTCGTCCTGCCGCCGGGCCGGGTCTGCTGCGGACTGACCTATCTCACCACCGGCCAGCTCGACCGGGCCCGTACCGTACTCCGCCGCACCCTGCGCACCATGGAACCGCTCCTCGGCACCGCACCCCTCGTCGTCCTGGAGCCGAGCTGCGCGGCCGCCCTCACCACCGACCTGCCCGAACTCCTGCCAGGCGACCCGCGGGCGGCCCGGCTCGCGGCCTCCGTCCGCACCTTCGCGGGCACGTTGGAGGAGTACGCCCCCGACTGGGCGCCGCCCCGGCTGGACCGCCCGGCGGCCGGGCAGACCCACTGCCACCACCACGCCGTCCTCGACCCGGCCGCCGACCGCTCCCTGCGCGCCCGCGCCGGGCTCCGGGGCGAACTCGCGAGCGGCTGCTGCGGCCTCGCGGGCAGCTTCGGCTTCGAGCGGGGCCACTACGGGATCTCGGTGGCCTGCGCGGAGGACCGGCTGCTGCCCGCGGTACGCGAAGCGCCCCCGGACGCCCTGCTGCTGGCGGACGGCTACTCCTGCCGCACCCAGCTCGCCCAGCTGACGGGCCGCCGGGCGAAGCACCTGGCGGAGGCGCTGGCGGAAGGGCTCGACGGGGGGCGCGGGCCCGGGCCGGGCGCGGAGCCCTTCACCGGGCCGGAGAGCTGAGCGACTGTACGGACGCGCCGGAGACTGCACACGGCTACGCCCAGCGCGCCAGCAGCGCCGCGCAGTAGGTGTCCACACCCATCAGCGGCAGCGGCGGCTGCGACGGCTGGATGGTCCGCACCGTCCCGGCCACCTCCTTCGACCAGCGCTGCAACGGCAGCCACGCCGCCACATGCGCCTGCTCCCGGTCGGTACCCCGGCGGCCGCTGCCGCCCACGTCGTGGCGCATCCGCTGGGACCGGCCGCGGCCTTCGACCACATGGTCGGTGAAGGTCCGCGCCACGGCCCGCATATGGGTCTCGGTGAAGACCTCGGGGAGGCCGGGCGCATCGTGGTAGAGACGGAGGAAGTCGAGGTCTATCAGGGCGTGCGTGACATCCTCGGGGACGGTGACCGGGCGGTACGACGGCCGGATGTCGGAGCCGTCGGACACCCGGGACCCGGTCGCCTCCCACCCCGAGTACACCCGCCCGAAGCTCGGCCAGTACGGCCAGGCCGCCACCCCGCCGGTGATGGTGAGGTCCCCCAGCAGCGACCTGGCCATCGCCTCGGCGCGGCCGCGCCAGAGCGAGTCGCCGGTCACCACGGCGAGCTGCACCATCGTGCGGCCCATCGCGAGGAACTCGTTGGTCGGCAGCTCGGCGCCCGCGAAGGAGACCGGCTCGTCCGGCAGCCAGCAGTAGTAGCCGCGGCCGTCGTCCGTGGTCCGCCACTGCTCGTCGTGGACGTCCATCGCCCGCTCCACGGCGTCGAGATAGTCGTCGACGCGGTCGTGGACGGACTTCGGGACGGCGTCCGGCTGCTCCAGCGCCAGCCGGGCCAGCCCGGCCATCGGATAGGTGATCATCCCGGTCTGGGCGGCGAGCGGGACCAGCTCCGGCTTGACCGTGTACGCCCCCGGCCGGATGCGCCGCGGCCCGGTGCCGCCGGGCGGCTCCGGCGGCACCAGCTCCGCGGTGACACCGGTGCGCTGGTCGTACGCCGCGTAGACCGTCCGGTCCGCCCGGCGCTCGTCCGCCGGGTCCAGACTCAGCTCCGACACGGTCACCGCGGGCCGGTTCGGCCCCGAGACGATCAGCCGGAAATGCCGGTCGCCCTCCCGGGCCACCGTCACCTTCACACCCTTGGCGTGCGGCGGACAGACCGTCACTTCGAGGGCCGGGCGCCCCTCCGTATCGGGCAGCACGGCCGTGGCGGCGGTGAACTTCCCCGCCGTGGACCAGACCGGGAGGCTGCGCCCCTGGAAGTCCTCGACACCCCGGACGTCGTCCCGGGCCCGGAGCACGTCGTCGATGAGTCCGGCCAGCCGCTCGGCGTACTCGGGACGGCCGGTCCGTTCGGCCATCAGCAGATAGCCCTGCATCCGCCAGGACGTGCCCCAGCCGATGACCCCGGCCTCGTTGTCGGGCTCGACGCCCGGGCCGTTGACACCGGTGAGGCTGCCTTCTATGGAGTGGAAGGCACGCGTTCCCTGCTGCTGGAGATTGCCGAGTCTGGGTATGCGGAGAGGCATGGGCCGAAGTTTCGCACGGGTCCGGCGGCCCGGTTCCCGGTACGCGCCCCGTGCTGTCGCCGGTCCCCCGGGCACGGGGATTCCCGGCCCGGCCGTTCCCGCGCCCCGGGTCCCCGGCCGCCCGCCGTCGGGACCGTCCGGACCGGGCCGCCGCTCAGTGGCCGCCGGGGTCCGCCGCCGGGCCACCGGCCGTCGCGGGGGCGCCGGTTGCGGGCGGGCGGCGGGTCACCTCCACCGCCAGGGCCACCAGGTCCGGGACCGCCGGATGGGACGGCGGCGCGCGGTGGGCCAGCCGGACCAGGACCATGGGCAGCTCCGGCAGCGTGCGGTAGACCACATCGGGATGCGGGTGGATCTCCGCGGTCGAGGCCACCGAGACACCCACGCCCCGGCCCGCCGCGATGGACGCCAGCCAGTCGTCGGTGTTGGTGACCGTGATGGTCGTACCGGGGCGGGCGTCGGGCGGCCAGAGTTCGGGGACGGTGACCCCGGAGACCGTGTTCACCAGCAGCGGCGCGGTCGCCAGATCCGCCAGGGTCAGCTCGGGGAGGGCGGCGAACGGGCCGTCCGCGGTGACCGCGGCCACCCGGGGCTCGCTGAACAGCGGGGTGACCACCAGGCCCGGGGCGGCGACCGGGCCGCGGACCACCGCCACATCGACCGCCCCGCGCGACAGACCGGCCGTGCGGTCGTCGAACCGGAGCAGTTCGAGCGGTACGTCGGGGTGCTCGTGCTTCCAGCGGCGCAGCAGCGGGGTGGTCCAGGCGCCGAGGGCCGCCCAGGCGTGGCCGAGGCGGAGCGGTCGGACCGGCCGGCCGGCCGAGGCCAGGGCGTCGTCGAAGGCGCCGACCGCGGACGCCGCCCGCTCCCGGAAGGCCCGGCCCTCGGGGGTGAGCGTCACATGGTGGGTCGAACGGTCCACCAGCCGTACGCCGAGATGGCGCTCCAGGGTGGCCAGCGAGCGGGAGACCGCGGGCTGGGTGATCCGCAGTTTCGCCGCGGCCCTGGTCATGCTGGATTCCTCGGCGATGGCCAGAAAGCAGCGGAGATGGCGCAGCTCAATGCTCATGCGTCGGGAGCATAACCGCAGTGCAGTCGGCATTTCACGGGTCGCGTATCGACCATTAGCGTGGAGCCGTGGACAGCGCTGCGAAGAGCGGGACAAGGGTGGGTGCCGGAACCGTCGGCATGGATTCCGGTACGGGTCCGGGCACCGGCCCGGCACCGGGCGGAAGTGCGGTGACGGCCGTCCCGGGGGCTCCGGTGGTGCTTCCGGGTACGGGGCCGGATACGGGTCCGCCGACGGCGGCGGGGCCGGGCGCGGACGGTTCCTCGGCACACGGGACGGAGCACGGAGTCCCCGGCGCGGGCGGGGCCGACGGCTCCGGCGGCGAGGGCGGCACTCCCGGGAGCCGTCGCGGCCGGGGGAATCTGGGGCCCGTCGGGCTGGTCGTCGCGGGTGCGCTCTCTGTCCAGTTCGGATCGGCGGTGGCCGTCCTCCTGATGGACCGGATCGGCCCCACCGGTGTCGTCACCCTCCGGCTGGTCCTCGCCGCCCTGGTGATGCTCGCCTTCTGCCGTCCCCGGCTGCGCGGCCACTCCCGCGCGGACTGGGGCACGGTCATCGCCTTCGGCGTCGCCATGGGCGGGATGAACATCCTCTTCTACCAGGCGGTCGACCGGATCCCGCTGGGCCCGGCCGTCACCCTGGAGGTCCTGGGCCCGCTCGCCCTCTCCGTGATCGTCTCCCGCCGGCTGGTGAACCTGGTCTGGGCCGGGCTGGCGCTGGTCGGGGTGTTCCTGCTCAGCGGGATGTTCCCCGGGATGGGCGGCGACGGGGTGGAGCGGCTCGACCCGGTCGGCGCGGCGTACGCGCTCGCCGCGGGCGTCATGTGGGCCCTGTACATCATCTTCAGCGCCCGTACCGGCCGCCGCTTCCCGCAGGCCGACGGGCTCGCCCTGGCCTTCGGTATCGCGGCCGTGCTCAGCCTGCCGTTCGGGATCGCGGGTTCGGGCACCCGGCTCGTCGACCCCGTCGTCATCGGGCTCGGGCTGGCCGTCGCCCTGATGTCGTCGGTCCTCCCGTACACCCTCGAACTCCTCGCCCTGCGCCGCCTCCCGGCCTCCACCTTCGCGGTGATGATGAGCCTGGAGCCCGCCATCGCCTGTTTCGCCGGGTTCCTCGTCCTGCGGCAGGCGCTCTCGGTGACCGACGCGCTCGCCATCGCCCTGGTGATCGCCGCGAGCGTCGGAGCCGTACGCACTCAGACCGGCAAGGGCCCTCGCCGCCGGAAGCAGCCCGCAGCGGCCGGGGCCGGGGAGTAGCACTTGCTCCGCCTGGCCCCGGTGGTCGCCGCCTACCCCCGACCCGCCAGGCCCCCGTACCCCGGGATCTCGCGCGGGTCGCGGGAGCCCGGGCCGGTGTAGCGGGCGGAGGGGCGGACCAGGCGGCCGGTGCGCTTCTGCTCCAGGATGTGGGCCGACCAGCCCGCCGTACGGGCGCAGGTGAACATGGAGGTGAACATGTGCGCCGGGACCTCCGCGAAGTCCAGGACGATCGCCGCCCAGAACTCCACGTTCGTCGCCAGCACCCGGTCCGGGCGGCGATTGTGCAGCTCCTCCAGGGCCGCCCGCTCCAGCGCCTCCGCGACCTCGTAGCGCGGGGCCGCCAGCTCCTTCGCCGTACGGCGCAGCACCCTCGCGCGCGGGTCCTCCGCCCGGTACACCCGGTGGCCGAAGCCCATCAGCCGCTCGCCCTTGTCGAGCGTCCGCTTCACGAAGGCCGCCGCGTCGCCGGTCCGCTCGATCTCCTCGATCATGCCGAGGACCCGGGAGGGCGCCCCGCCGTGCAGCGGGCCGGACATCGCCCCGACCGCGCCGGAGAGCGCCGCCGCCACATCGGCGCCGGTGGACGCGATGACCCGGGCGGTGAACGTGGAGGCGTTCATGCCGTGCTCGGCCGCCGAGGTCCAGTAGGCGTCGACCGCCTTCACATGCCGCGGGTCCGGCTCGCCCCGCCAGCGGACCATGAACCGCTCCACCACGGACCGCGCCTTGTCGATCTCCCGCTGGGGCACCATCGGCAGGCCCTGGCCGCGGGCGCTCTGCGCCACGTACGACAGGGCCATCACGGCCGCCCGCGCCAGATCGTCGCGGGCCTGCCGCTCGTCGATGTCCAGCAGCGGCCGCAGGCCCCAGACGGGCGCCAGCATCGCCAGCGCCGACTGGACGTCGACCCGGATGTCCCCGGAGTGCACGGGGATCGGGAACGGCTCGGCGGCCGGCAGGCCCGGCTCGAACGCGCCGTCGACCAGCAGCCCCCACACATTGCCGAAGGAGACGCTGCCGACGAGGTCCTCGATATCGACCCCGCGGTAGCGCAGCGCCCCGCCTTCCTTGTCGGGCTCGGCGATCTCCGTCTCGAACGCGACGACTCCTTCGAGACCCGGTACGAAGTCGGACATCAGGCGGCTCCTCACGTTCATGACGCGTCGTGGCGGACGGGACGCGTGCGACCTGGGTTGCGGTCGGTCATCCCGGTGATGCCCCGTACGGTCGGTCGTCATCCGTTCGCTGCCCGTCCGACGGGAGGCGACACGATATCCGCAGGTCGGGGCGGGGGTCAGCGTGATGACCCGCACAGGGACCGGCGCCGGGGGAGAGGGTTGGCGGCAGGGTGGGGCGGGCACACTGCACCCCGTATACATGGCCTGTGCACGGGAGTTTTTGCGGTGCCGGCCGCCGCCCGGCCGCCGGGGTCCCTGCGGCAGGATGGTTGCCGTGACCGACCGTGATCCCGCGTCCTCCGCCGCCCCCGACCCCGCCGTGATGCGCGAGCAGTACCGCTCCACGCCCCTGGTGGAGACGGAGCTGGCCCCGACGCCCATGGAACAGTTCGCCGCCTGGTTCCACCAGGCCGCCGTGGCCGGGCTCCAGGAGCCGAACGCGATGGTCGTCGCCACGGCCACCCCGGCCGGGCGGCCGTCGTCCCGGACGGTCCTGCTGAAGGAGTACGACGCCCGGGGCTTCGTCTTCTTCACCAACTACGGCTCCCGCAAGGGCCGCGAGATCGCCGCCAACCCGTATGTCTCGCTGCTCTTCCCCTGGCACCCCATCGCCCGCCAGGTCGTGGTCACCGGCACCGCGGCCCGGATCGGCCGGGACGAGACCGCCGCGTACTTCCGCAGCCGTCCGCACGGCTCCCAACTCGGCGCCTGGGCGAGCGCGCAGTCGTCCGTGATCGGCTCGCGGGAGGAGCTGCTCACCGCCTATACCGAGCTGTCCGCCCGCTACCCGGAGGGCGAGCAGGTGCCCGCGCCGCCGGAGTGGGGCGGTATCCGGGTCGTCCCGGACACGGTCGAGTTCTGGCAGGGCCACGAGAACCGGCTGCACGACCGGCTGCGGTACGTCTACGAGAAGGAGCGCCCGGCGGACGCGGAGGGCGGCGCCGCCCAGGGCCGCTGGCGCATCGAACGCCTCGCTCCCTGACGGTTCGGCCGGGAATGCGGCCCCTGCGGGACCGGCCCGGGAAACGCAGAAACCCGCGGGCTCGGGTTCCTCCTTGCGGAGGAGCCGGCCGGACGTACCGGCGAGCCCGCGGGTCGGTGACTGCTGGAAATACGGCAGGTGGCCTGCCGAGTGGCACAGAGTGCGACGGCAGGCCTCAGCCCGCAGTCACCTCACGCGTCCGGTATGCATACATCTGCCGAACCACCTCCTCTCTCGTGTGCGCCACACACTAGGAAGCTCCGGCGGCCGGGTCCACCGAATTAATCCGGTCCCCGCGGGCGGCTCCTGCCCGGAGCCGCGTCGCCCCTGCTCAGCCGTGGCGGTAGAAGATCCGGTCCCGGTTCTCCGTCATCACCCGGCCGTTCCACTCGTGGCCGCCGTCCACGTTCCCGGAGCGCAGCAGCGGCGGCTCGACCCCCCGGTCGGCCAGGTTCTCCGCGGCGGCGGCCATCATCGCCTGCATCAGGGCGCTGGTGACCACCGTGGACGCGGGGGCGAACGGTGCCTCCACGCCGTCGTGGGTGAGGACCGTGTCGCCGATGGCGATCTTCGAGTCCAGGACGACGTCGCAGTGGTCCTTGAGGAAGGTGCCCGACACATGCCGGGACCTGGTCTCGTCCGCGTACGCGATGGAGGTGACCCCGATGACCTTCAGGCCCAGCGCGCGGGCGTTCATCGCCATCTCCACGGGCAGCGCGTTGCGCCCGGAGAGGGAGATGATCACCAGTACGTCGCCGGACTTGGCCGGGCTGGTGTCCAGCACCGCCCCCGCCAGGCCCTCGACCCGCTCCAGCGCGGAGCCGAGCGTCGCGGGGATCACGTCCACGCCGACGACACCCGGCACGGCCAGCAGGTTCATCACGGCAAAGCCGCCCGCCCGGTAGACCACGTCCTGGGCGGCGAGGGAGGAGTGCCCGGCCCCGAAGGCGAAGAGCCGGCCGCCGGAGACGACGGTGTCGGCGATGGCCGCACCGGCGGCCGCGATGCTCTCCGACTCCTCGTTCCTTACGCGTGCCAGCAGTTCGATCGCCGCGTCGAAGAATCGACCGGCCAGCTTGCTCTCGCTCATCGCCGAGCCCTTTCGGGAGAAAGTCCGGGAAATTCAGTGGCGGGGCGGAGCGCGGACAGCCGCGTCCGGGGGTCCCGGCACCGGGGAAAGCGCCGGGGAATGCCCGGGCCGCCGATCACGGTGCGGTCTGGACCATTCCCGTGTCAATACGGTCACCCGACACTCGTCCGGCGGTCGTGTGCGGTTTTCGCGAGGGTTTCGTGTCCGTGGTCCGGCCACGCTTTCTGGTTCGCCCGGTTATGGGCGACGGCGGCGGACCCCTTCCGGCCCGCCCCGGTACACCCCCGCACGCCTCCGGACGCTCCCGAAAGGCGCTTCGGAGGGTCCGTTCCGGCCGCCGCTTTCACCGGCGCGGCACGGTTGTCAGCGGGATGCGTAAGAATTGAGTCCGGGGCCGCACCGCACGATTCTTCGAGGGGCACGTATGTCCGGTTTGATCGACACCACGGAGATGTACCTCCGCACCATCCTCGAGCTGGAAGAGGAAGGTGTGGTTCCTATGCGCGCCCGCATTGCCGAGCGGCTCGACCAGAGCGGGCCGACGGTCAGCCAGACCGTCGCCCGGATGGAGCGCGACGGGCTGGTGATGGTCGCCGGGGACCGCCATCTGGAGCTGACCGAGGAGGGCCGCCGGCTGGCGACCCGCGTGATGCGCAAGCACCGGCTCGCCGAGTGTCTGCTCGTCGATGTCATCGGTCTCGAATGGGAGCAGGTCCACGCCGAGGCGTGCCGCTGGGAGCACGTCATGAGCGAGGCCGTGGAGCGGCGCGTGCTGGAGTTGCTGCGCCACCCGACGGAGTCGCCGTACGGCAACCCCATCCCCGGTCTTGAGGAGCTGGGCGAGAAGGCCGAGGCCGATCCCTTCCTGGACGCCGGGATGGTCTCCCTCGCCGAGCTGGACCCGGGCACGGACGGCAAGACCGTGGTGGTCCGCCGGATCGGCGAGCCCATCCAGACCGACGCCCAGCTGATGTACACGCTGCGCCGCGCCGGGGTCCAGCCCGGTTCGGTGGTGAGCGTGACGGAGTCGGCCGGCGGTGTGCTGGTCGGCAGCGGCGGCGAGGCCGCGGAGCTGGAGGCGGACGTCGCCTCCCATGTCTTCGTCGCCAAGCGCTGAATCCGGCGCCGAAGCCGGCAACGAAACCGGCGCCGCATCCGGCAGCGAACCCGGCGCTGAACCCGGCGCCGCATCCGGCAGCGAAGTCGGCGCCTGACCCGGCGGCCGACCTTGCGCCGGACCCGCCGCGAGGCCCGTCGGCGGTTCGGCGTGCCCCGGGGCGTACCGGGCGCAGGTGTCGGGCCGCCGTCCGCGGATATCACCCCGTGGGACATCACCCCGCGCGCCCTCCGGCACGAGCCGCCCGGCGGTGGATTTCGTCCGGAACGACGACGGGCGGGCGGATCGCGTGTCACGCTGTGCATGAGGCATATGACTCACCGTTCGGCGGCCGTCCTCCGGGGCGGCTTCCGTCCGGTGGGCCAGCGCCTGCCGCCGTTTCGCCGCCGTGCCCGCCGCCGTGGAGGGATCAGGCCGATGCGCCCCTCGCACGCCCCGCACCTCCTGTACCTCCCGCACTTCCCGTCGGCGTTTGCCGCTCTCCGGCCGGCCGGGACCGCCGGGCCCGCACCGCTCCGCCCCCGGACCGGCCGTCCGGACCGCCCAAGGGGCGGGCCCCGGCGTCCGAGGACGCCGGGGCCCTTCCTCCCCTGTCATGACCCGGAGCCCCGAGCTCTCAGGGTCATTCCCGTCGGACCGTCTTCCCCGAGCGGCCCGCCTCCCGCAAAAGATCTCCCCGGGCCGGACGCGGCCAATCCTGGCCTCCGGTCACTCGAAGGTGGGGTGTTGCCCGCCGTCGACTGGGCAGGCCCCGCCATTCGAACGTAAGTTCGATACCTTCGATAGGCTGAGCATATCGGCGAACGGGTGACAGAAGGGGGTGCCGGGCTCATGGTGCGGCGCATCGACGTGACCGGAACGGCGGGCGCGCGACTGGCCGCGTGGGAGTACGCGGACCCGCCCAAGTCCCCGGGCGACGCCCCCGCCCCCGGCGTCCTGCTGCTCCACGGGCTGACCGGCCGGGCCTCGCACTGGGCCGCCGCCGCGCGCCGGCTCTCCGGCCGCCACCGGGCGGTCGCCCTCGACCAGCGCGGCCACGGCCGCAGCGACAAGCCGGCCGGGGGACCCTTCACCCCGGAGGCCCTGGTCGCCGACGCGGCGGCCGCCGTCGAACAACTCGGCCTCGGCCCGGCGGTCCTGATCGGCCACTCCACGGGCGCCCTCACCGCCTGGCAGCTCGCCGCCGAACGGCCCGATCTGGTCCGGGCGCTGATCGTCTGCGATATGCGGGCCTCCCCGCCCGGCGCGGCGTCGCAGCGGGTGTGGGGGGAGTGGTTCCGGGCCTGGCCGGTGCCGTTCGCCACCCTCGCCGACGTACGGAAGTGGTTCGGCGAGGACGACCCGTGGGCGGAACGCCCCCATCCGGCCCGCGGTGACTTCTATGCCGAGGTGATGGCCGAACGCGCGGACGGCTGGCGGCCGGTGTTCTCCCGGCGGCAGATGCTGAAGCTCCGCGAGTCCATCGCCCATGACGCCCACTGGGACGAACTGGCCCGGGTCCGCTGCCCCGCACTGGTCGTCCGCGGCCCCGACGGCGACCTGGGCCGCGCCGAGGCCCAGGAGATGGTCCGGGTGCTGCCCCGGGGGCGCTATGCCGAGGTCCCGGACGCCGGTCATCTCCTCCACTACGACCGCCCCGACGTCTGGTACGCCGCGATCGCGCCGTTCCTCGACGAGGTGACGGACCCGGGGGCGGGCCCGGGGACGGAGCCGCCCGGGAGGTGACGGCCCGTCGCCCCGGCCGCGCCGCCCGGCCAGGAGTCCCGGCCGCGCCGGGCGGTATGCCGAGGGGCGGCCGGAGGACCGGCCGCCCCTCGCCCCGCACAACGCGCGGGCCCGCACATCACCGGCCCGGGAACCGCAAGCCCGGAAACCGCTCCGGGCTCAAGCCGCCGCGGGCTCAGAAACCGAAGACGACCCCGAGCGTCGCCGCCATCTCGCAGGAGTTGTTGTACGTGCCGGACCAGCCGGTCCGGCGGCCGTCCCAGACCCCGTCGGCCGTGACGGTCACCGGCGCCCACTCCCGGGTGCACAGGGTCTGCGGCAGCTTCGACGGCAGTGCGCGGAAGTCGCCGCCGACCGCACGCAGTTCGCGGCAGGCGTCGGCCGCCGCGGGGTGGGTGCCCGTGGCGCGCGGGGCACAGGACAGGGTCACCGCCCGCTCGGCCGCGGTGCCCGCCCGGGTCTCGCCGCTGCCGACGGTGAGGACGAGGGCGGAGGGTGCGTAGAGGGCCCGAGCGTCGGCCGGTCCGGCCGCGGGCTGGGCGACCGCCGTGCTCAGTGCGGTGCCGCCGACACCCAGCATCAGGGCGGTGGCGGAGACGAACAGGGTCCGCAGAGACAGAGGACGCATGGAGAGGACTCCTTCGCTTCGAGGTCGCATTGAGGGTGGTGCGACTGCGGACGGGAGTCTTACGTAAGCGCAGGGTGAGCGCATGTCCGGCGCTCTTTTCCGGTCGCGCGTCCCCCGAAAGGGGTGACCGAATGGTCGTTCGGGCAGCTCGCGGGGGGTGCGGACGCCGGGCCGACACGTTCCAGCATCCGGACGATCTCCGGTGGTCCAGCCAGGAAAAACCGCCTGAGCTGGGTAAACGCTCAGGCGGTACGTTCCTTCAGCCAACTCGCTTCGACGGGAAACCGCCGCCGTGCGACCCCCGGCGGGCCGGCGTTCGAACCGTTCCCTGCACTGCGCGCGGCGCGCGGCACAAAGCGCACGGCGCACGGCACAGGGAGCGGGGGCTACGGGCCGACCGGCTGGCGCATCTCCGAACGGACCTTGGCCGTGGTCGCCGCGGCCTGCGCCAGGTCGAGCGCCTCCGGCTTGACGGTGGCCGACTTGCTGTCGATCAGGCCGACCGTGGCGCCCGTGTTGCCGTCCACCCAGGCGCACACCGGCATGGTGATCTTGGTGCCCGCGCTGTCGGCCACGATGACCTGGCAGCTGATCGTGGTGTCCGAACCGGCGGGCCTGAAGTCCCGCGGCGGTACGGCGAGCCGGGAGTTCGCCTCCGAGGCACTGCCCCGCAGCATCGCCTTCCGCGATGTCTCCGGCTGCTTGATCTGGCCGTACATCCCGGAGACGACGAGTCCGCCGTTCTGCGGGCCGCTCGCGGAGGTGTACTGGCCGACGACGGCCTTGGGGTTCTTGACCAGCGGGTCCCGGGCCTGGACCGCCTTCTCGCCCAGCTCCGACATATCGTCCGTGAACTTGTACTTCTGGGCGGCCAGGGTGGGCGGCAGCACCAGCTTGTACTCGGCCTTCGGGAAGCCGTCGGAGTCCGTACCGGAGTCCTGCCCGGTGTCCGTGCCGCTGTCCGTGCCGGGGTTCGTACCGGAACCACCGGCCCCGCCGCTCGACGCCGAGGAGTCCGAGCCCCTGTCCTTCTTGCCGTCACCGCTGAAGACGGTGTTCCCCAGCCAGGACAGGATCAGCAGACCGGCGACGGCCCCGGTGGCGATGAGGATCGTCCTGCCGGTCCGGCGGCCCTTCGGCTGCTGCGGCGGCTGCGGGGCGCCCCAGCCGCCCGGCCCCTGGGCACCCGGCGGGGGTCCGCCGAAGGCCGGGGCCTGGGGTATCGGACTCGTCTGGTCCACGGGCCCGCCGGGCTGCCCCGGGTAACCGGGCTGTCCCTGCGGCTGTCCGTAGGGCTGCGCCGGCGGATAGCCGGGCTGCTGCCGCGGATCGGGCGTCCCGTAGCCGGGCTGTCCCTGCGGGGGCGGCGGGGTCCCGTAGCCCGGCTGCCCCTGGGGCGGGGTCCCGTAGCCCGGCTGTCCCTGCGGAGGGGTTCCGTAACCCGGCTGTCCCTGCGGAGGGGTTCCGTAACCCGGCTGTCCCTGGGGCGGGTACTGCTGCCCGCCGTACGGGTCCTGGTACGGCGGCTGTGCCGGCGGCTGCCCGTACGGGTCCCCGTAGGGCCCCGGACCGGACTGCCCGTAGCCGGGCTGCGGATCGTTCTGCGGCGACTGGGGATGCGGTGGCGGCGGCGTTGACATACCCAGCAACTTACGGCACGCCACCGACGCCGCGACCCTCCATAAAAGGGATCGCAGGTCGGCGGGGGTACGGCCGCCCGGGACCGCGCCGGGACGGCCGCCGCCCGGGACCCCGGCCCCCTTTCGGAGGCTTCGGATCCCGGGCGGCTGTCCGGCTGGGGCGGCTGTCCGGCCGGGCGGGCCGGACGCCGGGCGGGCCGCGCGGGCCGGGCGGTTGTCCCCCGGTGCGGGCGGTACGGGCCGGGCGGTTGTCCCGTAGTGCGGGGGGTACGGCTGTGACGCCGTCACTGTCCCGGGGTCAGCCCTTGCTCACCGCCGCCAGGATCTCCGGTCCGCGCCGGGCCGTCAGCGGGGCGGCCAGCTTCAGCCCGCCCCAGGCCAGCAGCGTCCCGTAGAGCGCGCCCGCGGGCAGCAGCAGCCACATGGCGCCCTCCGCGGCCGAATCCCGCATCATCACCACCGCGACGATCAGCGGCGAGCACAGCGCCGCCGAGGCGAACAGGCCGCCCGCGAGCGACATCCAGGCCAGCGACGCCTGGCCCGGCCCGACGTTCTTGGACGCGCTGTCCTGCGGGATGGTGTACGGGAAGCGGGCCGAGCCGTAGACGCCGGTGCCCAGCATCGCGCCGAGGACCGCCAGGGCCAGTCCCAGCGCGGGCGGCATCCCGTCGAAATCGCCGAGCGCCAGCCCGATCCCCACGATGACCAGCACGGTGTACGGCAGTGCGATCAGCAGCAGCGCGAAGGTGCGGGCCCGCAGTTCGACATAGGCGTCCCGGGCCGTGGACATCGTCTGGAGGACCATCCAGAAGGCGGAGGTGTCCTGTCCGAACTGGTTGTAGACCTGGAGCCCGAGCATGCTGGTGGCGAAGGCCGCGATGTACACCGAGCCGGTGCCCTGGAAGACGTTGACCACCGGGACGAGCGTGCCGACCGCCAGCGAGGCGACCAGACCGGTCCTGGTCTTGGGGTCGCGCCACAGATACCGCAGGGCGCGCAGCATCACCGCACCGGTCCGCCCCTCGGGGAGGAAGCGGCCGAGGCCGCCCGTGTCGCGGCCCGCCTCGCGTTCGGGGGCCGCCGCGATCGTGGAGCCGTCGGGGGCCGTCATCAGCCGGGTGAGGATCCGGCGCCACCACCGCAGCAGCCCCCACAGGGCGGCCGCGGAGATCGCGAGCTGGGCGGCGGCCGTCCCGTACGCGCCCTCGCTCGTGGCGTCGACCGAGGCGATCGCGGAGGCGACGGGCAGCCAGCGGACGATATCGGCCGCGGGCTCCAGCGTGGCGAACCCCTCCTCCGAGCGGTTCAGCTCCTGGAGGCCGAGATTGACCACCTGGATGCCCACCGCGATCACCAGCCCGCTGAGCAGCGCCAGATCACGGCCCTTGCGCGAGGTCAGCAGCCGGACGTTGGCGGCGACCACCGAGCGGGCCAGGGCGATACAGCCCAGCAGCGCCAGCGGTACGGCGACCACCGCCACCGCGGCCGCCGCCCAGCTCCCGGCGACCGCGATCCCGGCGCCCAGCAGCACACAGAAGGTGAAGAGCGGACCGATGCCCACCAGCGACGCGGCGGTCAGCGCGGTCACCAGGGGGCCGGGCCGCAGCGGCAGCATCACCAGCCTGGTCGGGTCGAGGGTCTCGTCCCCGCTGGGGAAGAAGAGCGGCATCACCGCCCAGCCCAGCGCCAGCAGGCCCGTATAGAGGACCCCGGCGGTCAGTACGTTGTCGGAGCCGCGCCAGGCGATGAAGCCGAGCAGATTGCCGACGGCGACCAGCACCGCCAGCACCAGCGAGATCATGAAGACCGTCCTGCGCGCGGTGGACTGGCGCAGTCCGTTGCGGAGCAGGGTCAGCTTCAGCCGTACGAAGAGGGCGACGAGCTCGCCCGTGGACAGTTCCCGCGGGCCCGCGCCGCCCGTGTCCGGGTCGACGGCCGGGGCGGCATCCGGGGCCGGGTACGCCGCGGTCACCGCGCGGCCCCGTTGCCGCCGCCCAGCCAGTCGAGGGACTCGCCCGCGTCCGCGCCCTGGGCGCCGACCAGTTCCAGGAAGGCGCTCTGCAGGCTGGGCGCGTCCCCGAGGACCTCCGCCAGGGGGCCCTGGGCGCGGATCCGGCCCTGCGCCATCACCGCGACCCACTCGCACAGCGACTCCACCAGCTCCATCACATGGCTGGAGAAGACGACCGTGGCGCCGGAGGCGGTGTACCGCTCCAGGACGCCCCGGATGGTCTGCGCGGAGACCGGGTCGACGCCCTCGAACGGCTCGTCGAGGAAGAGGACCTCGGGGTTGTGCAGCAGCGCCGCGGCCAGCCCGATCTTCTTCCGCATGCCGGTGGAGTAGTCGACGATCAGCTTGTGCTGGGCGCCCGCGAGGCCGAGGACGTCGAGCAGCTGGGTGGCGCGCTTGTCGACCTGGTCGCCGGGGAGCCCGCGCAGCCGGCCCGTATAGGCGAGGAGTTCGCGGCCGGAGAGCCGCTCGAAGAGCCGCAGTCCCTCGGGCAGGACGCCGATCCGCGCCTTCACGGCGGCCGGGTCGGCCCAGACGTCGTGGCCCGCGATCCGGATCCGGCCCTGGTCGGGCCGGAGAAGCCCGGTCAGCATCGACAGGGTGGTGGTCTTGCCCGCGCCGTTGGGGCCGACCAGTCCGATGAACCGTCCGGCGGGCAGGGTGAGATCGACCCCGGCGACGGCGATCTGTTCGCCGAACCGCTTCCACAATCCCTCGACCTCGACGGCGGGCGGTGCCGTCCGCTCCCCGTCCGCCGCGCCCCGTTCCGCGGCTGTGCCTCGGTCCGTGGCGGGCTGCTGCTCCGGCATGGGTCTGCTCCTTCGGATCCCCTGGGACATGACGTGCGGGGGCCGGGCGGCGGAGTGCCGGACGGCCGCGGTGTCGCGTCGGTTACCGGGCCAGCCTAGCCAGATGGGGAAACGTTTTTCCGGAGAGAGAGGAAGCCCGCGATGCCCAGGCGCGGTCCCGGAGATTCGGTGATCGCCGCAGGTGGGGCCGGGTTTCGGCGCGGGGTGGGGCCCGCGCCGTAGCTGCTGCCGTACTGCCGTTGTGCTGCTGCCGTGATGCCGTGCTGCTGTACTGCCGGTGCTGCTGTCGTGCGGTGCTGCTGCCCTGCTGCCGAAGGAGCCGGGGGGTTCCGTCAGCGGCGCGCGCGGGCCGCCGCGGCCTCGCGTCCGCAGGCGTACGCGAGCGGACTGATCAGCTCCTCCGTATCCGGGAGCCAGCGGTTCTCGGCGGTGGGCCGCCGTACCCACTGCACCGGGCCCATCCCGCCGATCCGGGTCGGCGGCGCGGCCACGTAGTGGCCCTGGCCGCGCGGGATCAGGTCCAGGGAGCTGGGGGCCCAGCCGAGATCGCGGACGAGGGCCGGGGCCTTGGCCGCGCCGCCCGGCAGGACGAAGAACAGCATCCGGCGGTCGGGGGTGGAAGTGACCGGCCCCAGCGGGAGGTCCATCCGTTCCAGCCGGGCCAGGGCCAGGAAGCCCGCCGACTCGGGGACGTCCAGCGCGTCGAAGGTCCGGCCCGTGGGGAGCAGGATCGACGCCTTGGGATGTTTGCCCCACATCCGGCGGGCCGCCGTGGCACTGCCGGTGGCCTGGTTCGCCCAGTCCGGACGCACCGCGTGCGCGCCCGGGGCGGCGCAGCCGGTGTCGCCGCACGAGCAGAACTCCCGGCCGTCGGCCGCCTCCAGCCAGGTTCCGGGAAACACGTCCCAGTGCCGTTCCTCCGCGTACCGCACGGCGTGGTCCAGCATCTGTTCCCCCCGCTGCTGGGGGATTTGCGCGGCTTCTTCGACTCCGATGGTCTCTTCCACGACCCTCTCAACTCCCGTGGTCACCGGGGGTTACGGGCCCCCTACGGGCCGCCCCCGGGATCATGATCCCGCACATGGGGCGCATCGATGCACATCCGGGGGCGCGCACACCCATAGGTCATGGAAAGGGGTATCACCCGGGCGAGGGGGCGGCAGCGTGGGGGAGTGCGCCCCCACCGGGCAAGGACGCCTGGTGATCAGGGCCGGGGCGCAGAGAACCGGAATGCCTCATTCCGGTCTGGTCGGGCATATCCGGGGGCATCTTTCGGGGGGACTTCCGGATTTCTGGACGTACGGGCCCCTGGATGCCTCCAGCATCTGGAGAAACCCGACCAACTCGACCAACGCTCTTAAGTCTGCATTCTCCGTATATCCGCCGGACAGTGATCAAGGTGTTCTCGATCGGGCGTTTGATCACCCGCGGCCCTCAGGGGGTTAGATTCCATGGCAGCCAGGCCACTCGTCGCCCGCCAGCCCAACGAACGGCTGCAGGCGCTCATCCAGGAAGCCGGGTGCTCCAACGCCGGGCTCGCGCGCCGCGTCAACATGGTCGGCGCCGAACGCGGACTCGACCTGCGGTACGACAAGACGTCCGTCGCGCGCTGGCTCCGCGGCCAGCAGCCGCGCGGACGGGCACCCGGGATCATCGCCGAGGCGCTCGGCCGAAAACTCGGCCGTACGGTCACGATCGACGAAATCGGCATGGCCAACGGCAAGAACCTCGCCTCCGGCGTCGGGCTCCAGTTCTCACCGACCGTCCTCGGCGCCATCGAGCAGGTCTGTGAGCTGTGGCGGAGCGACGTCGGCCGCCGCGACTTCCTCTCCGGGGCGTCCGTCGCGGCGTCCGCCCTCGTCGAACCCAGCCGCGACTGGCTGATCACCGGCGCGGACGCGCAGGTCGCGCGGAGCGCGGGGGCGCGGGTCGGCAGCGCCGATGTCGAGGCCGTCCGCGCGATGACGCACGCGCTCACCGATCTCGACCACCGCTTCGGCAGCGGGCATATCCGGCCCGTCGTCGTCCACTACCTCAACTCCGTCGTCTCCGGGCTGCTCTCCGGCTCCTACCGGGAGTCCGTCGGCCGGGAGCTGTTCGCCGCCGTCGCCCGGCTCACCGAACTCGCCGGCTACATGGCCGTCGACACCGGGCAGCCGGGGCTCGCCCAGCGCTACTACATCCAGGCCCTCCGGCTCGCCCAGGCCGCCGACGACCGGGGGTACGGCGGATACGTCCTCGCCGCCTCCATGAGCCATCTCGCCGCCCAGCTCGGCAACCCGCGCGAGATCGCCCAGCTCGCGCGGGCCGCGCAGGAGGGCGCGCGAGGGCAGGTCACCCCCCGTGCCCAGGCCATGTTCTACGCCGCCGAGGCCCGCGGCCACGCCCTCCTCGGGGACGTCCGCACCTGCCAGTCCGTTGCGGGCAAGGCGATCGCGGCGCTGGAGCGGGCGGAGCCGGAGTCCGGCGACGACCCCGTGTGGATCGACCACTTCGACGAGGCGTACCTGGCCGACGAACTCGCCCACTGCTACCGCGACCTGGGCCAGTCCGAAGCCGCCGCGCACCACGCGTCCGACGCGCTCGACGGCCACCCCGAGAACCGGGCGCGGCGCCGCGCGATCGGCTATGCGCTCCTCGCGACCGCGCTGGTGCAGCAGCGCGAGGTCGAACAGGCCTGCCAGAGCGGGACGCGGGCGCTGGAGCTCCTGGGGACGCTGCGGTCCAGCCGGGGCGCGGAGTATCTGGACGACCTCCAGCAACGCCTGGAGCCGTACGCGGACGAGCCCCCGGTCCGCGAATTCGGCGCCCGCCTGGAACTCCAGGCGGCGTAACCCGCCTCCCGCGGGGGCCTGGCTCCCCTGGGCCCCCGGGCCGGGGGGAGCCTGACCCTGCGGGGCGTTGGGGGGTGCGGGGTCGCGCCGTGCCGGGCGGCCCGTCGTGGACTTGTCGCGCAGTTCCGCCCCCTATGCCTTCGGCATGGTGGGACCCCCAGCGCCCCTTCTTGCCCGTACCCAGCCCTGTTTCCTTGCCCATCCTG
>NZ_JBSFNQ010000067.1:0-41672 GCF_053981115.1 Streptomyces sp. NPDC003691
CCACCCGCTACGAGAAGACCGCCGAGTCCTACCAAGCAGCCCTCACCCTGGCATCGCTCCTGATGTGGGCGTGACATTTGAAGACAACTCCTAGGACCATCCCCGCAGGCGCGGGGCCGACACCCCGCGCGCCAGCTGCTCGATCCGGCGCCGCGGACCATCCCCGCAGGCGCGGGGCCGACAGTTCGTCGAGTTCGCTGCGCAGGGTCCGGGAGGGACCATCCCCGCAGGCGCGGGGCCGACGTGATTACCCCGAACCGGCGGGCGGAGCCGTGCGGACCATCCCCGCAGGCGCGGGGCCGACCGACGATCGCCCGTCGCTGGCCGTTGGCGAACAGGACCATCCCCGCAGGCGCGGGGCCGACACTTGTTGACCTGGGGTTCTTTCAGCGGTTGACGTCGGTTTCGTTTAGTTGGAACGCGCGGTCACGGCTCCTGGCCGAGCCAGCGTGACGGGAATCGGGCAGCAGCGTCATGATCATCATGGCCGGGAGGCAGATGCGAGGCACTCGGCAACCCCTAGGTCCGGGAGATCGTGTCGTGTCGCCATCGTTCCTGACGGCGCCCGTTCCCGTCCAGCACGTCATGGTGGGGCGTGCGGGGGCTTGAGTGGCAAGGGGGCGGAGTGGTGGTGGGGCGGCAGATCGCCCGGCGCGCCGCAGGCGCGCCCTTGAAGTTAAGTGAAGAAGGTTTCGACCGATGCCCGCTCGGGTCAGCTGCTGACGGCCTGGAGGGGGCGCTTGGTGTCGGCGGTGATGCGGTAGGCGAGCTGGGCGTGGCTGCCGCTGGTGCGCAGTTCTTCCAGGAGCAGAGGGGCGTTCTTGGTGCCGTGTGTGACGAGGAGTGTGTGCAGGACTGGTGTTGCGTCGGGGAGTTCGAGGGCGGTTCGTTCGTCGCTCTGGGGCATGCGGGCTCGGACGGTCTCCGACCAGGTGAGCTTGTGTCCGGCCTGGGCCAGAACGGTATAGATCTCTTCGACCGGCATGCCGGGGTTCTTGGCGAGTGCGGGGGCCTGGTCGGCGGTGGCGAAGGGGATCAGCAGCGTGTGCAGCGCACGGACGGCTGTTGCGGGATCGGTCAGTGTGCGGTCGGCGCCGAAGAGTTCTTCTCCTTCTGCCAGTCCGAGGAGTGGTCCGGTTTCGGCTGTGGTCCGGGTCCGGTAGCGGGTGGCTTCGTGGGCTTCCTGCCATGCGGGCCCACCGTTGGTGTAGTCGGCCCCGGTCCGGCTGACGGTGCGCTCGATCGTCAGATGCGGCGTGGGGGCACCCTTCACGAAGCTGCCCTTGCCGTGCCGGACTTCGATGAGTCCCTCTGTCCGGAGTGCGGAGATGGCGTTGCGGACGGTGGGGCGGCTGACTTCGTAGCGCTCGATGAGCTGTGCTTCGGAAGGGAGGGGGCTTCCGGGCGGGTAGTCGCCGCTGGCGATGCCGTGCCGGATCGCGTCGGCCACCTGCTGATACAGGGGCCCGGGGCGCTCGATGCCTGCCATGTCGCTCGGCCTTCCCTCTCGGTCTGCGGGCTGGGGTCACCCCAGTTGCTTACGTCACTCGTCAGCATAAGTTGTTGCCTCCCTGAGTCAAGACATGCATAGTCGTCACTCGTAAGCACGAGTGACGTCAGATGGTCTGGCGTCCCTGAGGTCAAGGAGACCGCCACACATGCAGTCCATCCCTGTGGACACGGCCCGGCTGGGCATCCTGCGGTGCGCCATCGCGCCGGAGCTGAAGTACAGCAACGCGGAAACGAAGGAGGTCAAGAAGGACCGGGACGGCAACCCGGTGTGGACCGTCGCGGTATTGGTCCGGCAGGAAGCGCGCCGCATCTCGGTGATCGAAATCGCGGTCCCGGGCGAACAGAAGGGCGTCGTCGAGGGCGCGGAGGTCCGGGTGACCGGGCTGGTCGCGTTCGCCTGGGCGATGGGTGACCGGCACGGCATCAGCTTCCGCGCCGACGCCATCACCCCGGTCGTACACGGCAAGGCCGGAGGTGCCGCGTGAGTGCCGCGCTCCTGATCCTCGGCGTCGCCGCTCTGGCGTGGGTACTGGGCGGCGGCGAGCTGTTACGCCGACGCTGCCCCGTCGGGCACTGGTACATCGCTGGCTACCCGCTCGCCGTGTTGCGGGTGCTGTCGACCTGGCGCCGGGTGGCGGTCCACAACGGGCTCACCGTCAGCCGGCGTCCCGCACGCGCCCACCTCGGGGACCTGGTGGTCAAGGGAGAAGCCCTGCGGCCCGTCGTCCCCCGGATCTCCTTCCCCCGGGCCACGCGCTTCGGACTGACGGTTAACGTCCGGCTCTGCCCGGGGCAGACCCCGGCCGCCTACCGGGCCGCGGTGGAAGCCTTCACCCACACCTGGAGGGTCCACGCTGTCCGGGTCACCTCCCCGGAACGGGGCCTGGTCCTGCTCACCGCACTGGGCACGGATCCACTGGCTCGCCCCGGACTGGCCGTTGCCCCCGGCGCACTGCTGTCGGCACTGATCGGGGTCCGAGAGTCCGGCCGGGCCTGGGTTCTGGACCTGCTGGAGGTACCGCACTGGCTGATCACGGGTGCCACCCGGTCGGGCAAGTCCACTCTCCTGGCCCGGTTGATTAACGAATTGGCCCCGCAGGACGTGGCGCTGGTCGGGATCGACTGCAAGGGCGGCATGGAACTGGGCCCCTTCACTCCCCGGCTCAGCGCGCTGGCCACCTCCCGCCGGGAAGCGGTCGCCGTCCTCGGCGCGCTCCTGATCGAACTGCAACAGCGCATGCGGCTCTGCCGCGGGCACGACGCCCGCTCCATCTGGGAACTGCCTCCCAAGCTCCGCCCCGTCCCTGTGGTGATCATCGTCGACGAGGTGGCGGAGCTGTACCTCTCCGACGGAACCCGCGCGAGCCGGGCAGAGGCGGAGCAGTGCTCCACCATGCTCCTGCGCCTGGTGCAACTCGGGGCAGCGCTCGGCATGCACCTGGTGGTCGCCGGACAGCGCGTCGGCTCCGACCTCGGCCCCGGAGTCACCGCACTACGCGCACAACTCGGCGGCCGCGCCTGCCACCGCGTCCATGACCCCGGCACAGCGGAGATGACCCTCGGGGACTTCGACAAGGGAGCCGTAGAAGCCGCACAGTCGATCACCCCGGAAGAACCGGGCGTAGCGATCTGCATCGGCCCCGACGGCGGATGGGAACGTGCCCGCTCCCACCGACTCACTTCTGGGGAAGCAGCAGCCACAGCGGCCAAACACGCCGCTCTCACCCCCCACCTGCCCACCCTCGACCGGGCCTTGAACACGCCCGGGGAAGAAGGCGACGCATGAGCGAGGACGCTGCAATCCCCTTCGCGCTGATCTTCGGCATCGTGACCGTCCTCCTCGTCCGCTCCCGCGACGTGAAGGTCTGGGAAGCCATCACCATCGCTCTCTTCGGGATCTACCTCGGACAGACACCGGTGATCTTCACGGTCGACTCCCTCGTCACCTGGGTCGCCTCGGCCTTCACCAGCACCTGACAGGAGCCCGCATGCCGATGCGCCCCGTGTGCTGCCCCCACTGCAAGGGCGAACGCCACCGCCGAACCCCGACCGGCCGCCTGCGGCGCTGCCGCTGCTGCCGGGGCACCGGAACCATCCGCTAACCCCCCGACCGTCCACCAACCACAGGAGCAGCCATGAACGATCACGCCCCCGCTAACCTCCCCGCCGCTACTGCGGCCCACCCCGAAAGGGCCCCACCATCACCACCCCCAACCAGCACACCCCGGCGGGCAGGCGCGCCGAACTCGACCGCACCGCGCGCCTGCGCCGCCTCCCCGAAGCAGACCGCGACGCCATCCGCCTCGCCCAAGATCCAAAGTTCCCCCGCTGGCTCGAACAGATCACTGCTACCGGCGGCTGCACCCACCCGGTCCACCTCGCCGGAACCACCACCACCCGTGACACCGCAACCGGCGAGATACTCCGCCACTACACCACCCGCAACGAACCCGGCGAACGACTCCTCATCCGCTGCGGAAACCGCCGCGCCACCGTCTGCGCCCCCTGCTCCCGCCTCCACGCAGGCGACACCTACCACCTCGTCCGCGCGGGCCTCACCGGCGGCAAAACCGTCCCCGCCACCGTGCAAGAGCGGCCCCGTCTCTTCCTCACTCTCACCGCTCCCTCCTTCGGCCCCGTCCACCGAGCCACTGACGACCGGCCGTGCCGTCCCCGCCGCACCCCGGACGTCTGCGAACACGGCAGCCCCCTCGGCTGCACCACCCGACACCCGGCGACCGACCCACGCGCCGGACAACCCCTCTGCACCGACTGCTACGACTACCCCGCCCACGTCCTCTGGCACGCCCACACGGGCCAGCTCTGGGACCGATTCACCCGCGCCGTCCGGCGCCACCTTGCCGGAAAGGCCGGCTCCACCCAAGCCGGATTCCATGATCATGCCCGGCTCTCCTTCGCCAAGATCGCCGAATACCAACGCCGGGCCGCGATCCACCTCCACGCAGTCGTACGCCTCGACGGACCCAACGGCCCCGCCGACCCTCCACCCGCATGGGGAACCACCGACGCACTCACGACTGCTGTAGCAACAGCCGCCCGCCGCGTCAGCGTCCGCACCCCCTACAGCCCCGCCATCGGGGAACTGACCCTGCGCTGGGGAACCCAACTCGACACACGCCCCATCACCGACACCGACGACGGCACCAGCGGCGACGCGGTAGCCGCCTACATCGCCAAGTACGTCACCAAAGGCGCCCACGACACCGGAGCAGGCGCCGACCACCCCATCCGCCAACGCGCCGACATCAACACCACCCCCACCACCGAACACGCCCGCACCCTCATGCACACCTGCTGGCGACTCGGCACCCTCCCCGAATACCAACCCCTCCGCCTCCGCCACTGGACACACACCCTCGGCTACCGAGGCCACATCCTCACCAAATCCCGCGCCTACTCCACCACCTACACCGCACTACGCACTGACCGAGCTGCCCGTTGGGGCCACACGGTCACCGGTGATACGGCCACTGAACGGGACTGGCGTTACGTCGATTCCGGGCATACTCCCGGTGCCACCCTCATCGCGGCCGGAATCGCAGAAGACCTGAGCTTCAGCCGTGCCTTGAGCCGCGAGGCAGACATCGGCAGGCGAGCTCTTGGCTGAACCCAAGAAGATCATCAGTGGTGATGAGTGGCTCAGAAAGCATCTGTCCCGGGCCCCGGTGCGAAGCAAAGGGTGGGCAGAGCGTGTGCGGTTGCTGCACCGCAGGTCCACATGAAGATGCCCCCGGAATCCCGGGGGCATCTGTGTTACCACCTGGTCAGGGCTACTCCCGCCAGACAGGGTCGATCAGGTCTGGATCGAAGACCCTGCGGCCCCTCCCGGCAGGGTTGATGATCACCGCTGACAGGCTGTGGAGGATGATCTCCTGCCTGCGTTCGATGGGGAGGTCGAAGAACTCCTCCTCAGTCAGGTTGCTCGTGCGTCCCTTCGCCTCCCACTGCTTCTGCTCCTTGTGGAAGCGGGCGCGCTCCAGCTTCAGTTCTTCCCGGAGCCGTTCCTTGCTGGGGAGCAACTGCAAGAGCGTGGAAACCGAGATCTGCTTTGCCTTCTCCGCGCTCACGAGCTGGCCGATCTCGGCGATCACCTCCGCAAGCTCTCGCTCCTTCGGCCACCGCTGGTCGACCGGCCCCTCTGAAGCGGCGGCCTTCTCGCGCTGTTCCTTGAGAACCAGCCGCACGATCAACTGGTCAACGGGTTCACCGATCCTGCCTACCTTGCCGCATCCACCGTTCGAGACCGAGCACTGGTAGCTGTACCTCGAACCTTTGGAACCCGGCGTCCACCTACGGTTGACCTGGCCTCGGATCTTGGTTTTGCACAGCCCACACCGGGCGATGCCGGAGAGAAGGTAGACGCGAGCAAGCGCCCTGCCCGGGTACTTCTGCTTGCGCTCGGCGATCTCCTCGCACACCGCTTCCAACTCCTCGACGGTGTTGATCGTCTCCCACTCGCCCCTGACCGGCTGGCCGTCCTCCTTGTAGAGGATCTCCCCGTGGTACGTCCGGAACCCTGCCAAACGAGGGTTGGTCAGGATGTGCTCCACGTGATGGTGCGCCATGCGCTTGGTGCCCTCACGAGGGTTTCCGTGGCCTTCCCTCTGCCATCGTGTGCGAATAGTGCCGATGCGGACTCCCGACAGCACATCCCTCTGTGCCGCCCGAATGACTGCCATGGCCTCGGGGTCGACCTTGCGGGGATCGTCCTTCCGCCAGCCGTAGGGTGCCGGGCCACCGCTGCTCTTACCTTCCTGGGCCAGTTCCAGATGCTTGCGTGCGATGCGACGGGACGCATCCGCGGACGACTTGTTGGCGAACGCGACCATGACCCGAGCCATGGTCCGGCCGTCGGGTGTTCCCAGGTTCACGTCGTTGGTGACCGTGGCGAACTCCAGCCGTGGCCGGTCGTCGAAGATCTCGATCAGGCGCTCAAGATCGCGTGGCTGGCGGGCAAGGCGGTCGAGGTCGTACGCCACGACTCCGTCGATGAGCCCTGCCCGGAGGTCCTTGAGCATCAGCTCGAACTCTTTGCGCACGACGTTGCGCTTGTAGGCGGAGACGTCGTTGTCCTCGTACACCTTCACCGCGTGCCACGAGCGGAGATCCGCGAGGCGCTCGCAGTCCTCGCGCTGCCGGGCGACACCCAGCGATTCGCCTTCGTCATCCCGTGAGATGCGGGCATAGATACCCACCTTGCGTGCCACTGTCAGGGCCTCCCCCGCCTGCGACGTGCCGCGACGATGCCGGAAGAGACTACTACCGTCATTCGGTCCAGTCAGCCTGGTCCGTCGAAGCGCCGGTGGTACGCCGCGAGGGCCAGGTTCTCGACTCCTGACCTGCGGAACGCAGAGGAGAGGCCCGGGCCCGTCGGCCCGGGCCTTTCTCAGATCGTGCCCAGCTTGATCAGCGAGAGCAGCGCCAGCAGCTGGATGGCGGAGGCGCCCAGCGCCTTCGGCCAGGGCAGGTCGTGGGACTTGCTGACCATCGAGGTGAAGAGGGCCGCCGCGGCCAGCCAGGTCAGCCAGCCCAGCAGCTGGACCAGGGAGTTCTGGCCGCCCAGGAAGAGGGCGAAGAACAGGCGCGGCGCGTCCGTGACCGCCGTGATCAGCATGGCGAGGCCGACGGTCGGCTGCCAGGCCCCGCTGCCGCCGAACTGGCGGGCCAGGGTGTTGGTGACGGCGCCGAGGATCAGTCCGCCGATGACGAAGGCGACGGCCGTCATCAGTACGGCGGGGATCGCCGAGGAGAGCGTGGCGTTGATGATCTCCTCGCGCGGCTCGTCGAGGCCGAAGATCGCCAGCGCGCCGTAGATCAGCGTGACCACGAGCGCCGGACCCCAGACCGGGTAGTCCCGCATCTGGAGGAAGGTCTGCGCCGGGCGGGTGACGATGCCGCTCAGGAGCTGCTTCCAGGGCAGCCGGGGGCCCGCCGGAGGCGCGGTCGTGCTGCCCGCCTGGTAGGTCGCGCCCTGGCCGTACGGGTCGTCGACCGTGAAGGCCTGGGTGTGACCCGGGTTGTTGGCCGCGTAGGGGTCGTACGGCGGCTCGTACGGCGGATGCTGCTGCGGGTGCTGAGGGGGATGCTGCTGGTACTGCGGGGGGTGGTGGGGCTGCTGGTACTGCGGCGGGCCCTGCGGCCGGCCGCCCTGCTGCTGGTACGGGTCCCCGTAGTACTCGGGCTCCCCGGGGGCCTGCGGACGGCCGCCGCCCGCCTGGGGCCAGCTCTGCTGCTGCCCGTACGGCGCTCCCTGGGGCGGCCCCTGCGGGGGTCGCTGCTGCCTGCGGTTGTCCCGGCCGCGTCCGATCCTGAATCCAGCCACGCTTTCGAAAGTACCCCGTTCCGGCAGATCACGGGTCCACCGGGGGCGCGGGCGGGGGGCTTTGCGGCTGAGCTGTGACATCCCCTAGGGGGAGCCGGGAGAGCAGGAGGAGGGGCCGGGATAGCAGGAGGACGGGACGAGGGAGAGGGCGGAGGGGGATGAGAGAGGGAGGAGGGGGATGGGAGAGGAGGGGGTGCCGCGGAAGGACACGCTCCTTCCGGCGGCACCCCCTCCGGGGCCGTACGGGTCCTTAGCGGGCCGGCTCCGGCTCCGGTGCGTCCTCCGGCTCGTCCCGGGGCTCCGGGTCCGACGGTGGCGTCTTCACCGAGTCGAGGAGGAGCTGGGCCACGTCCACGACCTGGAGGGACTCCTTCGCCGTTCCGCTGTTCTTCTTGCCGTTGACCGAATCGGTCAGCATGACCAGGCAGAACGGGCAGGCGGTGGAGACGATGTCCGGGTTGAGGGAGAGCGCCTCGTCGACCCGCTCCTCGTTGATCCGCTTGCCGATCCGCTCCTCCATCCACATCCGCGCGCCGCCCGCGCCGCAGCAGAAGCCGCGCTCCTTGTGGCGGTGCATCTCCTGCTGGCGCAGCCCGGGGACGGCCGACATGATCTCGCGCGGCGGCGTGTAGACCTTGTTGTGGCGGCCCAGGTAGCAGGGGTCGTGATAGGTGATCAGGCCCTCCACCGGGGTCACGGGGATCAGCCGGCCCTCGTCGATGAGGTGCTGGAGGAGCTGGGTGTGGTGGATGACCTCGTACTCGCCGCCGAGCTGCGGGTACTCGTTGGCGATGGTGTTGAAGCAGTGCGGGCAGGTGGAGACGATCTTCTTGGCCGACTTGGGCTTCTTCGTCTCCGGGTCGTCCTCGTCCTCGCCGAAGGCCATGTTCAGCATGGCCACGTTCTCCTGGCCGAGCTGCTGGAACAGCGGCTCGTTGCCGAGGCGGCGGGGCGAGTCGCCGGTGCACTTCTCGTCGCCGCCCATGATCGCGAACTTCACGCCCGCGATATGCAGCAGCTCGGCGAAGGCCCTGGTGGTCTTCTTGGCCCGGTCCTCCAGGGCGCCCGCGCAGCCCACCCAGTAGAGGTAGTCGACCTCGGAGAGGTCCTCGATGTCCTGGCCGACGATCGGGACCTCGAAGTCGACCTCCTTGGTCCACTCGACCCGGGCCTTCTTCGCCAGGCCCCAGGGGTTGCCCTTCTTCTCCAGGTTCTTGAGCATCGTGCCCGCCTCGGACGGGAACGCGGACTCGATCATCACCTGGTAGCGGCGCATGTCGACGATGTGGTCGATGTGCTCGATGTCGACCGGGCACTGCTCGACGCAGGCGCCGCAGGTGGTGCAGGACCAGAGCACGTCCGGGTCGATGACGCCGTTCTCCTCCAGCGTCCCGATCAGCGGCCGCTCGGCCTCGGCCAGCGCGGCGGCGGGGACGTTCGCGAGGGCCTCGGCGCTCGCCTTCTCCTCGCCCTCCATCGTCTTGCCGCCACCGGCCAGCAGATAGGGCGCCTTGGCATGGGCGTGGTCCCGCAGGGACATGATCAGCAGCTTGGGGGAGAGCGGCTTGCCGGTGTTCCAGGCGGGGCACTGGGACTGGCAGCGGCCGCACTCGGTGCAGGTGGAGAAGTCGAGGATGCCCTTCCAGGAGAACTGCTCGACCTGCGAGACGCCGTAGACGTCGTCGTCGCCCGGGTCCTCGAAGTCGATCTCCTTGCCGCCGCTGGTCATCGGCTGGAGCGCGCCGAGCGCGGTGGCGCCGTCGGCGTTCCGCTTGAACCAGATGTTCGGGAAGCCGAGGAAGCGGTGCCAGGCGACGCCCATATTGGTGTTGAGCGAGACCGTGATCATCCAGATCAGCGAGGTGCCGATCTTCACCGCGGCGGTGAGGTAGATGAGGTTCTGGAGGGTGCCGGTGCTCAGCCCGTCGAAGGCGGCGACCAGGGGGTACGAGACGAAGTACCCGGCCTCGTAGCCGTCGACGTGGTGGATGGCGCCTTCGAGGCCGCGCAGCACCAGGATGGCGAGACCGATGGTCAGGATGACGTACTCGACGAAATACGCCTGCCAGGCCTTGGAGCCGGCGAAGCGCGATTTGCGGCCCGCCCGGGAGGGCAGGTTCAGCAGCCGGATCGCCATCAGGACGAGAATGCCGGCCACCGTCATCAGGCCGATGAACTCGGTGTACATCTCGAACGGCGCCCAGGAGCCGATGACCGGCAGCATCCAGTCGGCCCGGAACAGCTGGCCGTACGCCTGGACCAGGGTCGGCGGCAGGGTGAGGAAGCCGATCGCGACGAACCAGTGGGCGAAGCCCACGATGCCCCAGCGGTTCATCCGGGTGTGCCCCAGGAACTCCCTGGCCAGGGTGATCGTGCGCTGCTTGGGGTCGTTGGTTCGGCTGCCGGCCGGGACGGGCTGGCCGAGTTTCACAAAGCGGTAGATCTGCGCGACGGCTCGGGAGATGAGCGCGACGGCGACCACGGTCAGGACCAGCGACACGACGATCGCGGCGAGCTGCATTCCGGGCTCCTCGGGCCTGCGAGGGGGGTGGACCGCCGGGAACCGGGGCCCATCAAATTACTAAGCGGTAACTTAATCGCTTCGGGCCGAGACTACCCACTTATCGGGCCGCACTGTAGCCGCGCGGCCGGTGATCTGTGTCGCTCAGGCTTGCCTCAGCCCCTGGGTCGTCTCTTTCGGATCCTGCCGGGGCTTGCCCGATCCGAAAGAAACTTCCTGGGGGCGCGGTACGCGCGCCGGGGCCGTCGTACGGGCCGGGCGTCCGCGCCGTACCACCGGAAAGGTGCGGGCCAGGATCGCCAGGTCCATCCCCAGCCAGTGCTCCCTGACGTAGTGCAGGTCCTGGACGGCCATCTCCTCCCATGGCAGCCCGGACCGGCCGCCGGTCTGCCAGAGGCCGGTGATTCCGGGGCGTACGGAGGTACGTGACGGGCCGCCGGCCGGGATCCGGTCCACCGGCAGCGGGCGCGGGCCCACCAGGGACATCTCCCCCCGCAGTACGTTCACCAGCTGCGGCAGATGGTCCAGGTAGTGGCGGTGGAGCAGCCTGCCGGTACGGGTGCCGGGCGCGGCCCGGAGCAGCAGCATCGGGAACGGCCGCCCGCCCGCGCCCGTACACCGCCTCGATGTGAGTACGGACCCGCGCGCCGAGACGGCGACGGCGGCCAGGAGCACCGGCAGGACCGGGGCGAGGAGCAGCAGCAGAAGCCCGGCGCCCAGCAGGTCGACGGCTCTTTTGGAAGGGGACACGCTCTTCTCCCGCCGGAGGGTGCAGCAAGGGAAGTTTTCCGGAGTTGATGGTGGTGTGTAGGTGTTTGGTGCTGTCTGTGGGGGATGACTGTGGCAGATGTGGTTCCCGGAGGGGTGGCCGCCACGCGCGGCCGGTTGACGGACGCCCGGCCCGGCGGGGGTGCGGCCGCTCCGGGCCCCCGGGCTGCGGATAAGCCAGGGATAAAAGTTGAGTGGGGGCGACTCAGGTCTGTTGACTCCAGGAGAGTGGTGGGGCATCCTTGAGTCAGTTCCACTCAAGAAGTCTCTGGAGGAATTGACATGGCACGTGCGGTCGGCATCGACCTGGGCACGACTAACTCCGTCGTCAGCGTTCTGGAGGGCGGCGAGCCCACCGTCATCACCAACGCCGAGGGAGCCCGGACCACGCCGTCCGTCGTCGCCTTTGCGAAGAACGGTGAGGTGCTGGTCGGCGAGGTCGCCAAGCGCCAGGCGGTCACCAACGTCGACCGGACGATCCGATCGGTCAAGCGCCACATGGGCACTGACTGGAAGATCGAGATCGACGGCAAGAACTTCAACCCGCAGCAGATGAGCGCCTTCATCCTGCAGAAGCTGAAGCGCGACGCCGAGGCGTACCTGGGCGAGAAGGTGGCCGACGCGGTCATCACCGTCCCGGCGTACTTCAACGACTCCGAGCGTCAGGCCACCAAGGAGGCCGGTGAGATCGCGGGCCTCAACGTCCTGCGCATCGTCAACGAGCCCACCGCCGCGGCCCTCGCCTACGGCCTGGACAAGGACGACCAGACGATCCTCGTCTTCGACCTCGGCGGCGGCACCTTCGACGTGTCCCTGCTGGAGATCGGTGACGGCGTCGTCGAGGTGAAGGCCACCAACGGCGACAACCACCTCGGTGGCGACGACTGGGACCAGCGCGTCGTCGACTACCTGGTCAAGCAGTTCCAGAACGGCCACGGCGTGGACCTGGCCAAGGACAAGATGGCGCTCCAGCGGCTGCGCGAGGCCGCCGAGAAGGCCAAGATCGAACTGTCGTCCTCCACCGAGACGTCGATCAACCTGCCCTACATCACGGCCTCCGCCGAGGGCCCGCTGCACCTGGACGAGAAGCTCACCCGCGCCCAGTTCCAGCAGCTCACCTCCGACCTGCTGGACCGCTGCAAGACCCCGTTCCACAACGTCATCAAGGACGCGGGCATCGCCCTCTCCGAGATCGACCACGTGGTCCTGGTCGGCGGCTCCACCCGCATGCCCGCCGTCGCCGAGCTCGTCAAGGAGCTGACCGGCGGCAAGGAGGCCAACAAGGGTGTGAACCCCGACGAGGTCGTCGCCATCGGCGCCTCCCTCCAGGCCGGTGTCCTGAAGGGCGAGGTCAAGGACGTCCTGCTGCTCGACGTCACCCCGCTGTCCCTCGGTATCGAGACCAAGGGCGGCATCATGACCAAGCTGATCGAGCGCAACACCACGATCCCGACCCGCCGCTCCGAGATCTTCACGACGGCCGAGGACAACCAGCCGTCCGTCCAGATCCAGGTCTACCAGGGCGAGCGCGAGATCGCGGCGTACAACAAGAAGCTCGGCATGTTCGAGCTGACCGGCCTGCCGCCGGCGCCGCGCAACGTCCCGCAGATCGAGGTCTCCTTCGACATCGACGCCAACGGCATCATGCACGTGACCGCGAAGGACCTGGGCACGGGCAAGGAGCAGAAGATGACCGTCACCGGCGGCTCCTCGCTGCCGAAGGACGAGGTCGACCGGATGCGCCAGGAGGCCGAGCAGTACGCGGACGAGGACCACCGCCGCCGCGAGTCCGCCGAGACCCGCAACCAGGGCGAGCAGCTCGTCTACCAGACCGAGAAGTTCCTCAAGGACAACGAGGACAAGGTCCCCGGCGAGGTGAAGACCGAGGTCGAGACCGCCATCACCGAGCTGAAGGACAAGCTCAAGGGCGAGGACCCGGCCGAGATCCGCACCGCCACCGAGAAGCTCGGCGCCGTCTCGCAGAAGCTCGGCCAGGCGATGTACGCCGACGCCCAGGCCCAGCAGTCCGCCGCGGGCGGCGACGCCCCGCAGGGCGACGCCGGCCAGGCCAAGGCCGACGACGACGTCGTCGACGCCGAGATCGTGGACGACGAGAAGCCCAAGGGTGGTGCCGCGTGACGGAGGAGACCCCGGGCTTCGACGAGAAGCCCGACGTCCCTTCCGGCGCCACCTCCGACGACGCCGCCGAGACCGCCGCGCCCTCCGAGCAGGAGGGCGGGGCGGCCCCGGCAGGGGACGCTGCCAAGAACGCCGGTCTGACGGCCGAACTGGACCAGGCACGGTCGGCACTCGCCGAGCGCACCGCCGACCTCCAGCGGCTCCAGGCCGAGTACCAGAACTACCGCCGCCGGGTGGAGCGCGACCGCGTCACGGTCAAGGAGATCGCCACGGCGACCCTGCTGACCGAGCTGCTGCCGGTGCTCGACGACATCGGGCGGGCCCGTGACCACGGGGAGCTGGTGGGCGGCTTCAAGTCCGTCGCCGAATCCCTGGAGACGGCCGCGGCGAAGATGGGCCTCCAGCAGTTCGGCAAGGAGGGCGAGCCCTTCGACCCGACGATCCACGAGGCGCTGATGCACAGCTATGCGCCGGACGTCACGGAGACCACGTGCGTCGCGGTGCTCCAGCCGGGGTATCGGATCGGCGAGCGGACCATCCGCCCCGCGCGGGTGGCCGTGGCCGAGCCGCAGCCCGGTGCCGGTCCGGCACCGGCGGCCAAGGAGTCCAAGGAGACGAAGGACGCCAAGGGCGGCGAGGCCGGAGAGGCTGACGGCGAGGAGAGCGGTGGCCCGGACGAGGGCTGACGCAGACGGAGGCGTACGCGTACGGAGCGTGCGCGACACCGCCCGGGAGGAGGGACGTCGATGAACACGAAGGACTTCGTCGAGAAGGACTACTACAAGGTCCTCGGCGTCCCCAAGGACGCCACCGAAGCCGAGATCAAAAAGGCGTACCGGAAGCTCGCCCGCGAGTTCCATCCGGACGCCAACAAGGGCGACGCCAAGGCGGAGGAGCGCTTCAAGGAGATCTCCGAGGCGAACGACATCCTCGGCGACCCCAAGCGGCGCAAGGAGTACGACGAGGCGCGCGCCCTCTTCGGCAACGGTGGCTTCCGGCCCGGCGGCCCCGGCGGCGGCAGCTTCAACTTCGACCTGGGCGACCTCTTCGGAGGCGCCCAGGGCGGGGGCGGCGGCCAGCCCGGCGGGGCCGGTGGTTTCGGCGGCGGCCTGGGCGATGTGTTCGGCGGGCTGTTCAACCGCGGTACGGGCGCCGGGACCCGGGTCCAGCCGCGGCGCGGCCAGGACATCGAGTCCGAGGTGACGCTCAGCTTCACCGAGGCGGTCGACGGGGCCACGGTCCCGCTGCGGATGTCCAGCTCCGCCCCCTGCAAGCCCTGTTCCGGCACCGGCGACAAGAACGGCAACCCCCGGGTCTGCCCGACCTGCGTCGGCACCGGGCAGGTCTCCCGCGGCGGCAGCGGCTCCTTCTCCCTGACCGACCCCTGTGTGGACTGCAAGGGCCGCGGGCTGATCGCCCAGGACCCGTGCGACGTCTGCAAGGGCAGCGGACGGGCCCGTTCCTCGAGGACCATGCAGGTGCGGATCCCGCCGGGCGTCTCCGACAGCCAGCGGATCCGGCTTCGGGGCAAGGGCGCCCCGGGCGAGCGCGGCGGCCCGGCCGGTGACCTCTATGTCGTCGTCCATGTCGGCGAGCACCCCGTGTTCGGCCGCCGTGGCGACAATCTGACCGTCACCGTTCCCGTGACCTACGCGGAGGCCGTGCTGGGCGGCGAGATCAGGGTGCCCGTGCTCGGCGGTCCGCCGGTGACCCTGAAGCTGCCCGCGGGCACGCCCAACGGGCGCACCATGCGGGCCCGCGGCAAGGGTGCGGTCCGCAAGGACGGCACCCGCGGCGATCTCCTGGTCACCGTGGAGGTCGCGGTTCCCAAGGATCTGAGCGGCAAGGCGAAGGAAGCACTGGAGGCCTACCGCGAGGCCACCGCGGACGAGGACCCGAGGGCCGAGCTGTTCGAGGCCGCGAAGGGAGCATGAGGACGATGGACGGACGGCGCCGCAACCCCTACGAACTGACCGACGAGTCACCGGTGTACGTGATCTCGGTGGCCGCCCAGCTCTCCGGGCTGCACCCGCAGACGCTGCGGCAGTACGACCGGCTGGGCCTGGTCTCCCCCGACCGTACGGCGGGCCGGGGGCGGCGCTACTCCGCCCGGGACATCGAACTGCTCCGTACGGTGCAGCAGTTGTCCCAGGACGAGGGCATCAACCTGGCCGGCATCAAACGCATCATCGAGCTGGAGAACCAGGTCGCGGCGCTCCAGTCCCGGGTGGCCGAGCTGTCGGCCGCCGTCGAGGGCGCCGCGGCGGCGATGCGGCAGCGCGAATCGCAGGTCCATGCCTCGTACCGGCGCGACCTGGTGCCGTACCAGGATGTGCAGCAGGCGAGCGCGCTGGTGGTCTGGCGGCCCAAGCGCGGCGGCGAGTAGCCGCCGGCGGGCAGCCGGCGTCCGGCGCCGACGGCCCCGGCCGCCCCCGGTCGCTTCGGCTTCCGGGGGCGGCCGGGGCCGTGCGCGTGGCGCGGGGGCGGGTTACCCGGTCTGCGACGGCCGCCGGGCCTCCCGGGCCGGGAGGAACGTACCGGGACCGGGCGGCGGGTACCGGAACCGGTACCCGCGGCACCGGCCACCCGCCCGCGTACCGTTGCTTCAGCGAATCGGCGCGGGCGGGCGTCCGTCAGCCCGGCGTGGTCGGGCCGTCGTGCTCCAGAATCCCCGACTGGGCGATCAGATAGCCCAGTTGGGTACGGCTGCCGCTGCCCAGCGACGAGCCCAGCTTGGCGATATGGGCCCGGCAGGTACGGACGTTCATGCCCAGCCGGCGGGCGATCGCCTCGTCGACATGGCCTTCCACGAGCAGTTTGGCGATGGACCGCTGGACGCCGGTCACCCCGTTGAGGTCGGGGCCGTACGAGATCGGCTCGTCCCACGGCAGTCCGTGCAGCCAGAACTGCTCGAAGACGCCGACCAGATAGTCCACGATCCCCTTGTGCCGCAGCTCCAGGGCGAACAGCCGGTCGCTGCTGGCGGGGATGAAGGCCACCTTGCGGTCCACGATGATCAGCCGGTCGATGATCTCTTCGAGGGTGCGGACCTCCACTCCGGACGGGCCGACCTTCTCCATATAGGAGAGCGTGGCCGGATGGTGGCGGGCGGTGTGCTGATAGAGGGTGCGCATCCGGACCCCGCGTTCGATCAGGGGCTGCACCCGGTGCAGCGCCTTCTCCAGGGAGTGCGGCTGGCGTCCGCTGCCCGGCTGGACTGTGAGAAGCTCCTCCGTGCAGTCGGCGGTGACCTGGTCCAGGCTGGCGTTGATGCGGTTGAGGCCCTCCAGGACCGTGATCCCGTCGGGGACCGGCGAACCCTGGGCGCTGATCGACATGAACGGTTCGAGGGCATCGGTGAGGGCGAGGGCCCGCCGGCGGCGGTCCTGGATCTCCCTCTCGATGGGGTGAATCAGTTGGGCCAGTGCCGTGGTGGGCGCAACCGGCCGGAGCCACTGGGCGTCATACGGATCCGGATCGAGCAGTGCGAGGTCGAACAGGCAGGGCGCGGTCTCCGCCTCCAGCCGCGACAGCCGCCCGGTCCGCAGCGCGGTGATGTAAAGACTCTTTCCCGCCTCGCACAACTTGCCGTCTGAGTGAGGGTGTCCGAGTTCGCCCCCATGAGACGTCATATGTACCCCCTCATGTTCCTGCATTACAGGAACATGATGCCTGCCGTCGCTGGTGCAAGCGTTCGGAGTGAGACATCGTCTTATGCGCGGGGGAGGAGGAATGATCAAATGAGGTGGAGATCACCCATGTCTAGGACGCTACGTGCGCTTTGTGCTCTTGCCTTGGCGGGCGCCGCGCTGGGCGCGGTCGGCTTTGCCGGCGAACCCTCTTGGGAACGCGTCCCCGCAGCCGTCGCGGCGGCGGACCAGGGTGAGCCCTCGTGGGAGGTCGGTGGACCGTTCGCGGCGGCCACTGCCGGTGACGGCGAGCCTTCCTGGGAACTCACCACCGCACCCGCTTCCGAAGGTGCGGACGCATGACCGTGCCACCGGATGACCGGTCCTTCCGGCGCGAAATGGCCACGGCCTACCGCTCCGGGTGGCATTTCATCGACCTCGTCACGGCCATTCCCCACCGCGGCGACTCGCTGATGGTCACCCTGTTCGGCGAGCCGATCGTCGTGGCCCGCGAGGAGGACGAGGACGTCCGGGCCTACCGGTGCCTCCGCCGTCCGAGGGGTGCGCCGCAGCCCGTCCGTTGCGCCATCCGATACGGAATGATTTTTGTGAACCTCGACCAGCGCGACCACCGGCTGGCCGATCCGGACACCACCCGAGCCACCCCCCGAAGTGCCTGAGCGATTCCCCCGTCGTTCCAGATCGCTCCGGCACATCCCCCACACAGCGGCGCCATCGCGGACCTGAAACGCGATGGCGCCGCTGTGCGTCTGCGTACGGGTGCCGGGGCGTGGGGGTGCGGGTGCAGGTGTGCGGGTGCCGACGCGTGGGTGCGGCTGTACGGGTGTACGGGTGTCGGCGCGTGGGTGCGGGTGTACGGGTGGGGCCGGGGCGCCTTCGTACGGATCCGGGCCGCCCCCGGTGCCGCCGTACCCGCCGCCGGGCCCTCAGGCGCGGCCCAGGGCCCGTTCCACGGTGATCTCGACGACGACCCGGTCCGGGTTGGGCTTCGGGGTGCGCCCGTACCGCTCCGCGTAGCGCCGGACCGCGTCCTCGACGGCCGCGGGCTCCGTGACGATCCGGGCCCGGCCCTCCAGGGTGGCCCAGCGCCCCCGGTCCAGCTGGCAGACCGCGACCCGGGCGCCCCGCCCGTCCGCCGCGCCCGCGAGGACGTGCGCGACCTTGCGGCTGGACTTGTTGGTGATCACCCGGGCGAGGCCGGCCGCGGGGTCGAAGGTCACCCCGACCGGGACCACGTGCGGGGAACCGTCCGCCCGGAGCGTCGTCAGAGTGCACAGATGGTGTTCGCGCCAGAACTCCAGATAGCCGGGGGACAGCTCGCTCAGATCGGTGATCGCCATAAAAACCAGCCTAGGCCGTGCGTCCGGCGGTGCGCCGCGCCGGTCGGTACCGGCTGGTCGGTACCGCGCCGGGCCCCTGCCGACCGGTCGAGGCTCTGTTACGGCCCCGAACCGGCGGCGGAACGGTCCGGACCGGAGCCCCGAACAGGGCCCCGAACCGGTTGAGCCCACCCCTTGAGTGGAATAGACTCAACTTTGTGCAGGTTGAATGAGTCAGACTTAGTGACCGGCTACGGGCCCCGCCCGCAGCCCACGTGAGCGACCTGCGAGGAGGAGTAACCGGACGTGGACGCCGAGCTGACCAACAAGAGCCGGGATGCCATCAATGCCGCCACCAGCCGTGCGGTGTCGGGCGGTCATCCCGATCTGACCCCCGCCCATCTGCTGCTGGCGCTCCTCGCGGGCTCCGACAACGAGAACATCACCGATCTGCTGGCCGCCGCCGAGGTCGACCAGGCGGCGGTCCGGGCCGGGGCCGAGCGGGTGCTCGCCGGGCTGCCCAGCGTCACCGGTTCCACCGTCGCACCGCCCCAGCCGAGCCGCGAGTTCCTGGCCGTCCTCGCGGACGCCGCCGAGCGCGCCAGGGAGCTGGGCGACGACTACCTCTCCACCGAGCATCTGCTGATCGGTATCGCCGCCCGCGGCGGCCAGGCCGGTGAGGTGCTGGCCGGACAGGGCGGCACCGCGAAGAAGCTGCTGGCGGCGTTCTCCGCGGCCCGCGGCGGCCGCCGGGTCACCACCGCCGACCCCGAGGGCCAGTACAAGGCGCTGGAGAAGTTCGGCACGGACTTCACCGCGGCCGCCCGCGAGGGCCGGCTCGACCCGGTGATCGGCCGGGACCAGGAGATCCGCCGGGTGGTGCAGGTGCTCTCCCGGCGCACCAAGAACAACCCGGTGCTGATCGGCGAGCCCGGCGTCGGCAAGACGGCCGTCGTGGAGGGCCTGGCCCAGCGGATCGTGAAGGGGGACGTGCCGGAGTCCCTGAAGAACAAGAAGCTGGTCTCCCTGGACCTCGGCGCGATGGTGGCCGGTGCCAAGTACCGCGGCGAGTTCGAGGAGCGGCTGAAGACCGTCCTCTCCGAGATCAAGGAGAGCGACGGGCAGATCATCACGTTCATCGACGAGCTGCACACCGTCGTCGGCGCGGGCGCGGGCGGCGACTCCGCGATGGACGCGGGCAATATGCTCAAGCCGATGCTGGCCCGCGGCGAGCTGCGGATGGTCGGCGCCACCACCCTCGACGAGTACCGCGAGCGGATCGAGAAGGACCCGGCGCTGGAGCGGCGCTTCCAGCAGGTGCTGGTCGCCGAGCCGACGGTCGAGGACACCATCGCCATCCTGCGCGGCCTCAAGGGCCGTTACGAGGCCCATCACAAGGTGCAGATCGCGGACTCCGCGCTGGTGGCCGCGGCCACCCTCTCCGACCGTTACATCACCTCCCGCTTCCTGCCCGACAAGGCCATCGACCTGGTCGACGAGGCCGCGTCCCGGCTCCGGATGGAGATCGACTCCTCGCCGGTCGAGATCGACGAGCTGCAGCGCTCCGTCGACCGGCTGCTGATGGAGGAGATGGCGCTGAAGAACGAGTCCGACCCCGCGTCGCGCCAGCGGCTGGAGAAGCTCCGCCGCGATCTCGCCGACCGGGAGGAGGAGCTGCGCGGGCTGACCGCCCGCTGGGAGAAGGAGAAGCAGGGCCTGAACCGGGTCGGCGAGCTGAAGACCCGGCTCGACGAGGTCCGCGGCCGGGCCGAGCGGGCCCAGCGCGACGGCGACTTCGACACTGCTTCCAAGCTGCTGTACGGGGAGATCCCGGCGCTGGAGCGGGAGCTGGCGGAGGCGTCGGAGGCCGAGGCCGAGGCCCGTACGGACACCATGGTCAAGGAGGAGGTCGGCTCCGACGACATCGCCGATGTGGTGGGCTCCTGGACCGGGATCCCCGCCGGGCGGCTGCTGGAGGGCGAGACGCAGAAGCTGCTCCGGATGGAGGACGAGCTGGGGCGGCGGCTGATCGGCCAGGGCGAGGCGGTCCGGGCCGTCTCCGACGCGGTCCGGCGGACCCGCGCGGGCATCGCCGACCCGGACCGGCCCACCGGTTCCTTCCTCTTCCTGGGCCCGACCGGTGTCGGCAAGACCGAGCTGGCGAAGGCGCTGGCGGACTTCCTCTTCGACGACGAGCGGGCGATGGTCCGGATCGACATGTCGGAGTACGGGGAGAAGCACAGCGTCGCCCGGCTGGTCGGCGCCCCGCCCGGCTATGTGGGTTACGAGGAGGGCGGCCAGCTCACCGAGGCGGTGCGCCGGCGCCCGTACAGCGTGGTCCTGCTGGACGAGGTGGAGAAGGCGCACCCCGAGGTCTTCGACGTACTGCTCCAGGTGCTCGACGACGGCCGGCTCACCGACGGCCAGGGCCGTACGGTCGACTTCCGCAACGCCATCCTGATCCTGACCTCCAATCTCGGCAGCCAGTACCTGGTCGACCCCTCGACCTCGGCCGACGAGAAGAAGCAGCAGGTCATGAATGTGGTGCGGGCGTCCTTCAAGCCCGAGTTCCTGAACCGTCTCGACGATCTCGTGGTCTTCTCCGCGCTCGACAAGGACGAGCTGAAGCGGATCGCCGGACTCCAGCTCGACCGGCTGGCGCAGCGGCTCGCGGAGCGCCGGCTCACCCTGGACGTCACCCCCGCGGCGCTGGAGTGGCTCGCCGAGGAGGGCAACGACCCCGCGTACGGCGCCCGCCCGCTGCGGCGGCTGGTGCAGACCGCGATCGGGGACCGGCTCGCCCGGGAGATCCTGGCGGGCGAGGTCGCCGACGGTGACACCGTACGGGTGGACCGCTTCGAGGACGGGCTGATCGTCGGCCCGGTGCCCCCGGCCTGACCGGCCCGGACCCCAAGCGCCCCCGGGAATGACCCGGGGGCGCTTGGGGTCCCGCCCCGCCATGGTGGAGGATGGCGGCATCCGTACGAAGGGAATAACAGGGTGACCATCGATCCGTCCTCGATTCCGAATTTCGGGGGCCAGCCCCAGCCGCAGGCCGCGGGACCGGCGGGACCCGTCGTTCCCGACCAGGACCTGGTGAAGCAGCTCCTCGACCAGATGGAGCTGAAGTACGTCATCGACGACGAGGGCGACCTCGCCGCGCCGTGGGAGGAATTCCGCACGTACTTCATGTTCCGCGGCGAGAACGAGCAGCAGGTCTTCTCGGTCCGGACCTTCTACGACCGTCCGCTGGACGTCGACGACCGCAACCGGATCCTGGAGAAGATCGACGACTGGAACCGCCGCACCCTGTGGCCGAAGGTCTACACGCACCTCCACGAGGACGAGGAGGGCGGCGCCTCCGTCCGCCTCATCGGTGAGGTGCAGATGCTGATCGGCATGGGCGTCAGCCTCGACCACTTCGTCTCCTCCACCGTGAGCTGGGTGCAGGCGTCGATGGAGTTCGACAACTGGTTCGCCACCGAGATGGGCTTCAAGCCCGCGGACGGCGACTCCGAGGGTCCCGCCGCCGACGAGGCCTGAGCCACGGGCACCGGGCCACGAGGGCCGCGCCGCGGGCGCCGGGCCTTCTAGAGCGCCATCGGCGACAGCGTCAGCAGATAGGTGCCGTAGCCGAACGAGAGCCCGGCCAGGGCGGCGATCACCACGATCGCCGCCCGGGGCCGGGCTCTCGTCAGTGCCAGGGCCACCGGCAGCAGCAGCGGGAACGCGGGCAGCAGGAATCGCGGCTTGGACTCGAAGAACCCCGACCCGCCGACGGTGATCAGCACCAGCACCCCGGTGTGGACCAGCAGCGCGGCGGGCGGCCGGGCCAGTACCAGCAGCCCGAAGAGCACCACCGAGGCCAGCACGATCAGCAGCGCCATGGTCAGCGGCAGCGCGGCGGGCCGCAGCGCGATGTCCCGGACCACCCGGGCCGCCCCGGCGCCGAAGTCGAAGGTGGACGTCCAGCCCCGCTGGACCGCGAAGTAGCCGCCGAGCGGATCGCCGGTGCGGAACCCGACCCAGAGGACATAGCCGCACCAGCCGGTGGGAGCGAGTGCGGCGGCGGCCCACAGCCGGGGGTCGCGGCGGGACGAGCGGGGGCCGTACCCGCTGCCTTTCCCGTTCCCGTTCCCGTTCCCGCTCCCGGTGCCGGTGCCGCTGTTGCTCCGGCTGCCGCGGACGAGTTCGTACGCCACCACACAGAGCACCGCGGCGGCCACCGCGATCCCGTTGGGCCGTGAGATCCCCGCGAGCGCGGCCAGCGCCCCGGCCCAGAGCCAGCGGCGGGTCAGCAGCGCGTACAGCGCCCAGGCGGCGAAGGCGGTGAGCAGCGGCTCCGTATACGCCATCGTGAGCACTACCGAATGCGGCAGCAGCCCCCAGAGCAGCACCAGCACCGTCGCCGTACGGCGGCCGTGCAGCCGCTCGCCCACGGCGTAGATCCCGGCCGCCGCGGCCAGCGCCGCCGACCAGGAGATCAGCAGCCCGAGGGTGCCGCTGGTGATCCGGTCCGGGACGGCGTACGACAGGGCGCGTACCAGCCCGGGGTAGAGCGGGAAGAACGCCAGGTCGCTCTGGACCGCGCCGGGCCAGGTCAGCACCCGGCCGTAGCCGTGCTCGGCGATGAGCATGTACCAGTCCGCGTCCCAGGCCCGCCCGAGAATGGCCCGCGGCCGCCGTCCGATGTGCCAGGCCCAGACGCTCATCAGCGCCAGCCCGGTCAGCCGTGCCGCGGCGAACAGTCCGACGGCGGGCGCGACGCGCAGCAGGGCGGCCTGGAGGGGGTGGGGGGTCCGCCGCCCGGTCGCCGCCGCTGTGTCGTCGAAGGTCGTCTCGGCGGACAGGGGGCACCTCCGGGCGCGGGTCGTCTCCTCCGACCCAACATGGGCCGCGCGGGGGTGCGGCGCGAGTCACGCTGCGCCGACAGGCCGCGCCGCGCCGCGCTTCCCACCCGTACGGCGCACGCGGCACCGGAGGAGAGGCGCCAGAGGTGTCAGAGGCGTTAAAGGCGTTAGAGGTGTCGGAGGTGCCAGAGGCGTTGGAGGCGTCGGAGGTGTCAGAGGCCGCGCAGCCGGGCAGCCGCCTCCGCCAGGACGGCCGGGCTCTTGCAGAAGGCGAAGCGGATGTACGGGGCACCTTCGGCCGTGTCGTCGTAGAAGACGGCGTTGGGGACGGCGACCACCCCGCAGCGGCGCGGCAGCTCGCGGCAGAACGCGATGCCGTCGGTCGCGCCGAGCGGCCGGATGTCCGTGGTGATGAAGTACGTGCCCGCGGGCCGGTACACCGTGAAGCCCGCCGCCGTGAGGCCGTCCGCGAGCAGATCGCGGCCCGCCCGCAGGGAGGCCCGGAGCTCCTCGTAGTACGAGTCGGGCAGCCGCAGCGCCTCGGCGACGGCGTACTGGAACGGTCCCGCGGAGACGTACGTCAGGAACTGCTTCACCGTGCGGACCGCCGTGACGAGCGGGGCCGACGCGGTGATCCAGCCGACCTTCCAGCCGGTCAGCGAGTACGTCTTGCCCGCGCTGCCGATGGTGACGGTGCGCTCCCGCATACCGGGGAAACCGGCGATGGGGTGGTGCTCGCCCTCGAAGACGAGGTGCTCGTAGACCTCGTCCGTCACGACGAGCAGATCGCGTTCGACGGCCAGCCCGGCGATCGCGGCCAGTTCGTCACGGCCGAGGACGGTTCCGGTCGGATTGTGCGGGGTGTTGAGGAGGATGAGCCGGGTCCGGTCGGTGACGGCGTCGCGGAGTTCGTCCAGGTCGAGGTGGTACGCCCCGTCGCGGGGCCGCAGGGTGACGGGCACCCGCCGGCCGCCCGCCAGGGCGATACAGGCGGCGTACGAGTCGTAGTACGGCTCCAGGGCGATGACCTCGTCGCCGGGCTCGACCAGCGCGAGCAGGGCGGCCGCGATGGCCTCGGTGGCGCCCGCGGTGACCAGGACCTCGGTGCCGGGGTCGTGGTGGAGTCCGTAGCGGGCCGACTGGTGGTCGGCGATCGCGGCCCGCAGTTCGGGGATGCCGGGGCCCGGCGGGTACTGGTTGCCGCGGCCGTCGCGGATGGCGCGCACCGCGGCCTCGCGGACGGATTCGGGGCCGTCGGTGTCGGGGAATCCCTGGCCCAGGTTGATTGCACCGGTCTCCGCGGCGAGGGCCGACATCTCCGCGAAGATCGTGGTGCCGAAACCGTCGAGCCTGCTGGTGAGCAGGGGGCGGCCCGCGGTTCCGCGCGCGCCGGGGGCGGACCCGGGGGCGGAGCCTTGAGCGGACCCCGGAGCGGGCCCGGATCCCGGTCCGGTGGATGATCCGGTTGATGAGCCGGGGGTGAACTCGTCCGTCGTCGCCATACGGCCATCCTGGGCCGAAGCTCTGGACTTGCTCAAGTCTGCTTGGGGGCGTGGCGGGGTGGGAATCCCGGATACGGAGAAGCTCGGAAGGAACGGTGAAGGTCATGGGGGCAACGCTGGTCATCGCGCTGGTGATCCTGGCGGTCATCTGGTTCGGCGTGATGGCGCTGAACAAGCGCGGACCGAGCCGGCGGGAGCGGCGCTGGAGCAGCTCCGACTCCGGTTCGTGGTGGAGCGGGAGCGGCGACAGCAGCGGCCACAGCTGTGGCGGGGGCGGCGGCTGCGGAGGGGGCGGAGGAGGGGACTGAGCGGCCCGGTGGCCGGCCGTGCGCCGGACGTACCGGAGGTATCTGGAGGTATCGGGGGAGCCGCGGGGGAGCCGGGCGACCGGGGTGACCCGGGAGGCTCGGGCGACCCGGGCGATTCGGGGGCATCGAACGGCGGAAGCGGCTGACACGGGGCAGCCGATCCGCGAACCGGAGGCACCTGGCGGGAGGTAGCACCCTTCCGCCAGGTGCCGAAGTGTTCTCCGGGACAAGGGCGTTGGCGGGTGCCGGTACCGGGGGGAGGTTCCCGTCATTCGATACTACGTGCGGATTTTCTTGAACAGGTGAACCGCAAGGCCACCCAGGGGATGGAAACCCCGCCAACTTGGGTAAAAACGCTGTGAGCCCCGCGTACTTCGTGATTCCGTTGACGACGGAACCTGATGGAACCGTCCAGCCTTCGGGCCGGCACCCGGGCCCGGTCAGGCGCGTCCCTGTCGCCTTGTTCTTCCCGTTCCGCCCTCGTTGCTCCTTGCCGTTTTTGTCATCCTTGCCGCTCTGGGGCGCCTTCAGGTCCATGTATCCACCGCCGAAGCGTGTTTGCGGAGCCGATCCATGCTCACCACCCTCCATACCGCCTACACCGACACCCGTGCCGACGACCTCGCCTGGGCCCTCGGCCGGGAGCCCCTGCCCGCCCTGGCCGTCCTCGACCTCGAACTCGCCGGGGCCAAGCTCCAGCTCAGGCTGCTCGGCGCGTCCCATCAGGTGCTGCTCGAAGACGAGCAGGGCACCTGCTCCGAGACCGTGGCCTGTATGCCCGGCAGCAGAACGCCCCTGCCGCTGGGGGTGTCGGAGCGGCTGGGCGCCTGGGAGTACGAGTTCGCCGCACGCGTCGAGACGCTGTCCGAGGGGTCGTTCGCCGGGCGGGCCCAGGAGCTGCTGGCGCTGGTCGCGGACCATCCGAACTCCCTCGCCGGAACGTTTCCCGGGGACCCGCACGCGTTCACCGCGATGATGGCCCAGCGCCGGGGCCGGCAGGTGCTCTGGCGGACCTGGCACGCCTATCCGCAGGAAGGGCGGCTGGTCGTCACCCGGACCCGGGTGGGGGTGGCCGCCCGCGGCGCGGAGGTCGCCTGCTGTCCGGAGCAGGTGCTGCTGTAGAGGGTTCCACAGGGGGAGTCCGGAGAGGGGTTCCGCCGGGCGGTCCCGGCGGGCGGTCTGCGCGGGGCCGTTTTCGCGGGGCGAGGGGTCTCGCGGGGGCGCGGGCGGTGGTCGCGCGGTGTTCGCACGGCTCTTGCGCGCGGTCCCGGCGGGCGGCCTCGCGCGCGGTGTTCGCAGGCGGCCCTCGCGGGGCGCGGCCCGTGTTCGTACCGTCCCCGCGGGCGGCCCTCGCGCGCGCTCTTACCGGATGAGCCGGGGGCGCGAAAGGCGGCGGGCCGCTACCGCGCTCCAGGTGCACACGTGTGGGTGACAGGGTGCACGCGAAACGTGACGTAGCGTTACTGCATGATCGACCGGTCACCGCAGTTGTCCCCGCCTCCGGCGGCGCTTCCGCTGCCGGTGCGCCCGGACGCCGGCCGGTTCCTGGTGCTCCTCGGGGTCTTCGTCTGCGCCGCCTGCGGGCTGGTCTACGAGCTGGAGCTGGTCGCCCTCGCCTCGTATCTCATCGGCGACTCGGTCACCCAGGCCTCCGTGGTGCTCTCGCTGATGGTCTTCGCGATGGGCCTCGGCTCCCTGCTCGCGAAGCGGCTGCGCTGCCGGGCCGCCGTCGGCTTCGGCATGCTGGAGCTGGCGCTCGCGCTGGTCGGCGGCTGCTCGGCGATGGTGCTGTACGCGACCTTTGCCTGGCTCGGCGAGTCCCGGAGCGTCCTGGTCGCGTTCTCGCTGGCCATCGGCGTCCTCATCGGCGCGGAGATCCCGCTGCTGATGTCCCTCATCCAGCGCATCTCCCGCCGCGACGCCGAGGGGACGGTCGCCGATCTGTTCGCCGCGGACTACGTGGGCGCGCTGGTCGGCGGGCTGGCGTTCCCGTTCCTGCTGCTGCCCTGGCTCGGCCAGTTGACCAGCGGGCTGCTCACGGGTGCGGTCAACGCCCTGGTCGGCGGCGCCCTGGTGCTCTGGCTCTTCCGCCGCGACCTGACCCCCCGCTCCCGCACCTGGCTGCTCCTCGCCAACGCCCTGGTCCTCGCCCTGCTCGCCACGGCGACCGCCCTGGTCGGGGACTTCGAGCAGGCGGCGCGGCGGGCGATGTACGGGGACCGGGTGCGGGTCGCGGTCCAGACCGGCGTCCAGGAGGTCGTCCTGACCGGCGAGGGTTCCCGGCCGCCGGACCTCTTCCTGGACGGGCGGCTCAGGGTCAGCGGCGCCGACGAGTACCGCTATCACGAGGCCCTGGTCCACCCCGCGATGAACGGCCGCCACAGCCGGGTGCTGATCCTCGGCGGCGGTGACGGGCTGGCCGCCCGGGAGGTGCTGCGCCATCCGGGCGCGGCCTCCGTGACGATCGTCGAGCTGGACCCGTGGATCGTCCGGCTGGCCAGGACCGACCCCGCGCTCTCGGCGCTCAACGGCCGGGCGTACGAGGATCCGAGGGTCCGGGTGGTCACCGCCGACGCCTTCGCCTGGCTGCGGGATCCGGGGGGTGTGGTGCCCGGGGCGTACGACGTGGTGATCGCGGATCTGCCCGACCCCGAGTCCACCGAGGGCGGCAAGTTCTACTCCCAGGAGTTCTACGGGCTGGTCGCCGGGATCCTGGCGCCGGAGGGGCGGCTGGTGGTGCACGCGGGGCCGCTGGAGGGGCGCCGCCGGGCGTTCTGGACGGCCGAGGCGACGCTGCGGGCGGCCGGCTACGGCACCAGCCCGTACCGGGTGGGCCCTCCGGCCGGTCCCGGTGCGGCGGGTGCGCCGGGCCGGTCCCGCGGCGGCCCGGACGACCGGCTCAACGAGGACTTCGAGGCGCTGGGCGCGGAGTCGGCGCCCGAGGACTGGGGGCTGCTGCTGGCGGCCCCCGGCCGGGTGCCGCGGCTCGCCCTCGCCCCGGACACGCCTCCGCTCCGGTCGCTGACGGACGCGGCGCTGGCGGCGGACGCATGGGACGCCGAGCGGACCCGGATCACCGGGCTGCCGCCGTCGACGCTCGTCCATCCGCGCTACCCGGACTGATCACCGATCCGCTGCACGGACGGAATGCGGTGGGTGGGGAGACGGTACGGGGCGCCCTGGGTAGGCTCGCCTGTCATGGACCATGAGGTGTTCGTTCCGGTTCCGGCCGAGTCCGTACGACGGGTGCTCAGGGACCCCGCGCGGGCGGCGCGTTGCGTGCCGGGCCTTCAGCTCGACGCGGCCGGTGAGCCTGCGGAGACCGGGCCCGCATCGTCCGGGGCCGCGGTGACGGGGCGGCTGAAGGTCCGGGTGGGCAACCACACCATCACCTACCGGGGCCGGCTGCGGATCGAGGAGCGGGACGGCGTCTTCACGGTCGGGGCCGAGGGCGAGGAGGCGCGCGGCCCGGGGACGGTGCAGGCCGGGCTGACGGTCCTGGTCCGGGAGACGGACGGCGGCGCGACGCTCGCCTTCACGGGCACGGCGGCGGCGGAGGGACGGCTCGCGGGCCTGCCGCAGGCGTCGAGGGAGCAGTCGGCGCGGCGTCTGCTGGACCGTTTCGCCGAGTCGGTGGCGGCGTACGCCACCGAGGGCGGCACGCCTACGGGAGCGGCGGGGTCGGCCGGGCCGGCGGGAGCGGCCGGGGTGACGGGGTCGGCGGGAGCGGCCGGGGTGACCGGTGAGCCCGGGGGAGCCGAGGGGGCTGCCGAGGCCGACGGGACCGGTGCGTCTGCCGATGTCGGCGAGGCCGATGGGTCCGACAAGCCCGCGGGGGCCGCCGGGGCCGACGCGGCTGCCGAGGCCGACGGGCCGGACGGTAGCGACGCGGTGGGGCGGGCCGCTGGGACCGACGAGCCCGACGACGCCGACACCGGCGAGGTCGATGAGGTCGACGGTGACGGCGAGGCGGAAGCGGCCGGATACGACCTGCCGGTGCCGCCGCCCGGATTCGGCGAGGGCCTGAACGGCCTCGACGAGTTGAACGAACTGAACGAGTTGAACGAACTCAACGAACTCAACGAATTGAACGAGCTGGGTGGCCTGGGCGAGCCCGGCGGCCCCTCCGGCGACGAGCCGCTCGTCGAGGCCGCCCATGCCCGGCGCACGATGATCGGCCGCAGCGCGGAGGAGGTCGACCACGCCCCGCCGAGGGGCCGCTATGCCCCCCGCCCCGCCCCCGACGCGGGCAGCCGCAAGGTCCCCGCCCGCTGGGTCGCGGGCGCCGTGGCCGTGGGTTCCGCGCTGCTGCTCGCCCGCGCGCTGCGCCGCCGCCGCGCCTGAGGCCGCGGGCCGCCCGGCGGCCTCGTGATCGCCGCGCTCCCGTTAGGGTCGGGGGCGTGAGCAGCAGCAAGGGCAGCGAAGAGGGCGTACGGCTCCGGGCCGGGGACGCCGAGTTGACCGTACGGCCGGACCGCGGATGCCGGGTCTCCAGCCTGACCGTCGGAGGCACGGAGCTTCTCCGCCAGGGGGAGCGGTACGGGTCGTTCCCGATGGTCCCCTGGTGCGGCCGGGTGGACCACGGCCGCTTCCGGGACGGCGCCGTACGGCACCAGCTCCCGGTCAACGCCGATCCGCACGCCATCCACGGCACCGGCCGCGATGCCGTCTGGCGCACCCGCCGGGCGCCCGGCGAGAACGAGGCGGTGTTCACGTACGAACTCGGCGATCCCTGGCCGTACCCCGGTCTGGTCACCCAGGTCTTCGCGCTGACGGAGTCCTCGCTCACCATCACCCTGGCGGTCGAGGCGCGTGAGGACTCGTTCCCGGCCCAGGCCGGCTGGCACCCCTGGTTCCTGCGGAACATCGGTGGCCGGGACGCCGTGCTCGACTTCTCACCGGCCTGGCAGGAGGAGCGCGGCGGCGACCATCTGCCGACCGGGCGCCGGATCGACCCGCTGCCCGGGCCCTGGGACGACTGCTTCGGCATGCCCGACGGGGTGGCCGCCACCCTCACCTGGCCGGAGCAGCTCGAACTGAAGATCACCAGCCCCGCGCAGTGGGTCGTGGTCTACGACGAGCAGCCCGAGGCGATCTGCGTCGAGCCGCAGTCCGGGCCGCCGAACGGGCTGAACACCCTCCCCCGGCTGGTCACCCCGATCGAGCCGCTGGAGACGTCGACGACCTGGAGCTGGCGCCGCCTGTGAGCCGCCGGTGAGGAGCGGGCGGCCGGGGTTCTAAGCTCGTGGGCATGACTGACGTACGCGCTGACCTGCTCCAGCAGATCAAGGACAAGGCCGTGGTGCACGGCAAGGTGACCCTCTCCTCGGGCATCGAGGCCGACTACTACGTGGATCTGCGGCGGATCACGCTCGACGGTGCCGCGGCCCCCCTGGTCGGGCAGGTCATGTCCGATCTGACCGCGGACCTCGACTACGACTGCGTCGGCGGGCTGACCCTGGGCGCGGACCCGGTCGCGACCGCGATCCTGCACGCCGCGGCCGGCCGCGGCCGGAGCGTGGACGCGTTCGTCGTCCGCAAGGCCGCCAAGGCCCACGGGATGCAGCGCCGCGTCGAGGGCCCGGACATCAAGGGCCGCCGCTGCCTGGTGGTCGAGGACACCTCGACGACCGGCGGTTCGCCGCTGACCGCGGTCGAGGCGGTCCGCGAGGCGGGCGGCGAGGTCGTCGCGGTCGCGACGATCGTGGACCGGGCGACGGGCGCGGGCGAGAAGATCAGCGGGACGGCCGGGGTGCCGTACCTGTACGCGTACTCGCTGGACGAGCTGGGCCTGGACTGACCGCACCGGCGGCCGGGGCCACTGCGGTCGGTCCGCACCGGCGGCCGGCGCCCGGTGGCCGGGACCGGCCGCCGCGCCGCGGGTCCGGCTCCCCGCCGGGCCCTTGCCGCCCGGCGCCGGGCCCCTTGCCGCACCGGCCGGGCACGGCCGGGGGGACAGCTCGTACGTATGCCCGCAGACCGGACGGATGGGCCCGTCCGGAGTCTGCGAAGATGGGGGCCGACGATGACGTCGCCCCAAGGTCAGGGCCCGTACTTATCGCAGAACCGCAGACACAAGGAGCGGACAGATGCCCATCGCAACCCCCGAGGTCTACAACGAGATGCTCGACCGGGCGAAGGCAGGCAAGTTCGCCTACCCGGCCATCAATGTGACCTCCTCCCAGACCCTCCACGCCGCGCTGCGCGGCTTCGCGGAGGCCGAGAGCGACGGCATCGTCCAGATCTCCACCGGTGGTGCGGAGTTCCTGGGCGGCCAGCACAGCAAGGACATGGTGACGGGCGCGGTCGCGCTCGCCGAGTTCGCGCACATCGTCGCCGCGAAGTACGACGTCAATATCGCGCTGCACACGGACCACTGCCCCAAGGACAAGCTGGACACCTACGTCCGTCCGCTGGTGGCGATCTCCGCCGAGCGTGTCGCGGCCGGCCGCAACCCGCTCTTCCAGTCCCACATGTGGGACGGTTCCGCCGAGAACCTGGCCGACAACCTGGGCATCGCGCAGGAGCTGCTGCCGCTGGCCGCCGCCGCCAAGATCATTCTTGAGGTCGAGATCACCCCGACCGGCGGCGAGGAGGACGGCGTCACGCACGAGATCAACGACGAGCTGTACACCACCGTCGAGGACGCGCTGCGCACCGCCGAGGCGCTCGGCCTGGGTGAGAAGGGCCGCTACCTGCTCGCCGCCTCCTTCGGCAATGTCCACGGTGTCTACAAGCCGGGCAACGTCGTGCTCCGCCCCGAGCTGCTGAAGGACCTCCAGCAGGGCGTCGGCGAGAAGTACGGCAAGACCGCGCCCTTCGACTTCGTCTTCCACGGCGGCTCGGGCTCCACCGCCGAGGAGATCGCCATCGCGCTGGACAACGGCGTGGTGAAGATGAACCTCGACACGGACACGCAGTACGCGTTCACCCGGCCCGTCGTGGCGCACATGTTCCAGAACTACGACGGCGTCCTGAAGGTCGACGGCGAGGTCGGCAACAAGAAGGCGTACGACCCGCGGACCTGGGGCAAGCTGGCCGAGGCGGGTATGGCCCAGCGTGTGGTCGAGGCGTGTGGCGCGCTGCGTTCCACGGGTACGAAGCTGAAGTAACCGGCAGGCGTCACGGCACCGGCAGCCGTCACGGCACCGGTACCCGGACGCACGGACGGTCACCTTTCCGGTGCCGTCCGCCGTGCCGGACCAGCGGGCGGGGCCGGGGTGCGAAAGCGCTCCCGGCCCGGCCCGCTTTTTCATATTTTCGCTGGGGCGCCTGGTTGTCCACAGGCAGTTTTCCACAGGGGTCGCAGGGCGGGCGGGGTGCTGCGACCATCCCTTTATGGACGCGGATACGGGGGATACGGCCGCCGACGGCGGCGCGAGGGGCCGGGACGGCCCGGGGCCGGGCGCGGCAGGCACGGGCGCGGGCCCGTCGGATGCGGGCCCGGGCACCGGCAGGGATTACGGCACCGGCAGGGATTCGGGCACCGGCGGGGAGTCCGGCGCGGGCGGGGAGTCCGGCGCGGGCGGGATCAGACTGGGGTCCGTCACCGGCCGGTGGGTCGTGTTCACCACCGTGCTCGGCTCCAGCATGGCGCTGCTCGACTCCACGGTCGTCAATGTCGCGCTGCCGCATATCGGTGACGATCTGAACGCGGATCTCGCCGACCTCCAGTGGACCGTCAACGCCTACATGCTGACCCTGGCCGGGCTGATCCTGCTCGGCGGGGCACTCGGCGACCGCTACGGGCGGCGGCGGATCTTCCTCATCGGGGTGGTGTGGTTCGCCCTGGGCTCGCTGCTGTGCGGGATCGCCCCCAATGCCGGGGTGCTGATCGCGGCCCGGGCCCTGCAGGGCATAGGCGGCGCCCTGCTCACCCCGGGCTCGCTGGCGATCATCCAGGCGAGCTTCCACCGCGACGACCGGGCGCGGGCGGTGGGGCTCTGGTCCGGGTTCGGCGGTGTGGGCGCGGCGATCGGGCCGTTCGTCGGCGGCTGGCTGGTCGACGGACCGGGCTGGCGCTGGGTCTTTCTGATCAATGTGCCGCTGGCCGTGCTCTGTGTGCCGGTCGCCCTGCGGTACGTCCCCGAGACCCGGGACCCCGCGGCGCACAGCGGGCGCTTCGATGTCCTCGGCGCGGTGCTGGGCGCGGGGGCGCTCGCCCTGGTGACCTATGCGCTGATCGCGGCGGAGTGGTGGGCCGGGCTGGCCGGGGTGCTGGCCGGACTCGCCTTCGTGGGGGTCGAGCGGCGGAGCCGGGATCCGATGCTTCCGCTGTCGGTCTTCCGGTCGCGGATGTTCACCGTGGTCAATGTGGTCACGCTCTGTGTGTATGCGGCGTTCGGCGGGTTCTTCTTCCTCGCCGCGCTCCAGCTCCAGGTCGTCTCGGGCTACTCGGCCCTCCAGGCGGGTCTGGCGCTGCTGCCGACGACGCTGCTGATGCTGATGTTCTCGGCGGCGTCGGGAGAGCTGGCGGAGCGCACGGGACCACGGCTGCCGCTGACCGTCGGCCCGCTGCTCTGCGCGGGCGGGCTGCTGCTGATGCTGCGGGTCGGGCCGGACCCCTCGTATCTGACGGATGTGCTTCCGGCGCTGCTGGTGCTGGGGGCCGGGATGGTGACCCTGGTCGCGCCGCTGACGGCGACGGTGCTGTCGTCGGTGCCGACCGCGCGGGCGGGTATCGCCAGCGGGGTGAACAATGCGGCGGCGCGGGCGGCCGGTCTGCTGGCGGTGGCGGCGCTGCCGCTGCTGGTGGGGATGGGCCCGGAGGCGTACCGCTCGGCGTCCGAGTTCGATACCGCCTTCGACCGGGCGATGCCGATCTGCGCGGGGGTGCTGGTGCTGGGAGCCCTGGTGGCGGCGGTGTGGATCCGTAGCCCGAAGGCACCGTGCGCGCATCCGGAGTGCCGGGTCAACTGCGGGGTGGGCGCGCCGCCTCTGGAGTCGGGGGCAGCGGGTGACCGGGAGACGGGGGACGGCAGCCGGATCGGGGACGGGCGGGAGACGACGGGTGACCGGGAGCGGCACCGCCCGCCCTGAGGCGATGCGGTGCCGCGGTGACCGGGCCGAGTTGTGGTGCGGTGCCGCGACGGCCGGAGTCCGGCCGGGTCCGGTACCGGGTGCGCTGCGGTCCGGCGCCGCGTCACGGAAGGTGTCGCGGGGCGTCCGGCCGGGTCAGCGCTTGGGCTTGGCGGCCGCCTGGTCCTTGGCGCGGGCCTTGTGCTGGCCGCTGTCCAGGAAGGCGAGCACGGTCTGGTGATTGCCCTTGAGGGCGGCGTTGCCCGCGGCCTTCACGTACTTGCCGCCGTAGGAGACGATCCGGGCGACGCGGTTGCGGTCGTCCTTGTGGCGCGCGGTGTACTGGCCGACCTCGATGAAATCGGTGAGAGCCTTGTGGGTTCCGGCCTTGAAGGCGGCGGTGCCGGCGGCCTTCAGCTGGGGGCCGCCCGAGGAGAAGATCTGGACGGTGCGGACCCGGTCGTCCTCGTAGCGGGCCGTGTGCTGGCCCTTGTCGATGAAGTCGATCAGAGCCTTGTGGGTCTCGGCCTTGAGGGCGGCGATGCCGTCGCGCTGAACGGCCGTGCCACCGGTGGAGACGATCCGGCCGACGCGGACGCGGTCGTCCGTGTAGCGGGCCTTGTACTGGCCGGTCTCGATGAACTCGACCAGCTGCTTGCGGTTGCTGTCGTTCAGGGCGACCCTGCCGCCGTCCAGCAGGCTGCGGCCGCCGGTGCCGAGGATCCTCGCGACCTGGATCCGGTCGTCGTCGTGCCGCGCTATGTGCTGGCCGGCGTCGAGGAAGCGGGCACGGTCCTCGGGAGTGCCGTCGAGGGCCCGCTGAGCACCCTCGCGGACATTGGAGTTCGACCGGGGCTCGGCCAGGAGGTTCTCGATGGCGACGCGGTTCGCCGCGTCGACGTCGGCAACGGCTGCCGTCGACCCGGCGGACGCGTCGGCGGTGGCGGCGGTGGAGGAGGTGAGGGAGAGAACCAGCGCCGGGGCGACGGCCAGGGACGCGGCCATCGCGGTCATGCGTGTGAGCTTCAAAGAGTCCGCCTCGCAGAGGGAAAGTACTTGTTTGCGGGGCACAACTTTACGGTGAGGAGATGGGAGTGTCGTCTTGATAAGTAGTGATATCCGGTGATGGCCGGAGGGGTTGGCCAACCGATGCCCCGTGGTTACCGACCGGTTATCGGACGGGGATGGGCGGCACCTCGGCGTGGGTGACGCGGTAGCCGCCTTCGGTCGCGGGCGCGAAGGGCGCGGGCGCCACACAGGTACCGACTCCGCCGAGCCGGCCCTTGCTGTCGGTTCCGCCGTCGACGTTCGCGATGCCCCAGCTGAACCCGGCCCGGCTCGGGGCGCCGTGCTCGCCCTGCTGGAAGCTGATGCCGACCCGCTTGCCGACGCGTTCGACGTTCGTCTTGCGGATGACCGCGGTGACGGTCGCGGTCTTCCCGCCGGTCGACAGGCAGTCCACATCGGCGATGGCCCAGCCCGTCTTTCCCAGCTCCGGGATGTAGTGGGAGTAGCGCAGTGTGCCCCGGGCGTCCGTGGGCAGCCCGGTCGGTATGCCGGGGATCGGGTTGCTGTAGGGAACGCCCGTGGCGTCGACGGAGAACCGGATGGTGTCCTGGGGCCGGAGCGTGAAGTGGATCCGGGCCGAGCCCTTGACCCGGGGGGTGGCGGAACCGTGCTTTTGCCCGGCGGTGGCGGTCGTGGCGGTGCCGGTGGGGCCGGTAGGGGCGGTGGCGGAGGGGCGCTTGCCGTCCTGCCCGCCCGAACGGGATTCACCGGCCGCGGTGGAGGCGGAGATGGTGCCCGCGAGCAGGGCCGTGGTGGCGGCGGCGAGGGCGACGGCGCGAGGGGCGGTGAGGTGGCGGCGCATGGCGTTTCCGTTCGGAGAAGGGGTGTTGCGGTGACGGGTAACAGCCTCGCCCGGTGCGGGGGTCCGGGCCCATCCGCCGATCGGCAGAGAACGCTGAGGCGGGCAGCGTCCCGGCTGTGCCGGGCTCTGCCGTTCGGGGGAGGCGGCACGGCTCGTAGGCTGATCAGCGCTCGTACGGCGGGCGGTTGACGGTCCGCCACCCGTCGAACGGCCGTCGCGCGGCCGGTGGTGGGTGCGGACGGACCGGGCCGGGAGGGCCGGAGGGGGATTTATGGGGGCGTCGGACATGCCGTGGGACGTACTGGTCGCGCTGCCGGCACTTGCCTGCGCCGGAACGGCCGGACTGGCCGTGGCCCGGGTCCTGAAGGAGCGCCGGGCCACGGGTGTTCGGCGGATCGGAGCCGCGGGCGCCGGGCTCGCGCCCGCGACCGCCGTATGTGCGCTGCTCTCGCTCGCGTCGACGCTCCTCGTGCCGGTGGAGCCGGGGTCCGGAGACACTCCGGGCGACGAGGCCGTGCGGCGCTCCTACTGGAGCCTGGCCGAGGCCGGGCTGCTGCTGGTGCTGGTCGTCGCGGTGGTCAGATTCGCGCCCCGGGCGGAGATACGGTTCGCGGTACCGGCGGTCGCGCTCGCGGTCTCCCTCTGGCCCCTGGTGCTCATCGACGGTTCGTTCCTCGAAGGCATCGGCGTGGCCGCCTTCTGGCTGCTGCCGGTGGCGGGGGCCGTGGCGCTGGGCGCGTATCCGCGCCGGGCGGCGTCGCGCCACCGCCGGGCGGTCGACGAGGCGCGCCGGGACCAGAGGCTGCGGCTCTCCCGCGATCTGCACGACTTCGTCGCCCATGACATCAGCGGAATCGTGGTCCAGGCACAGGCGGCCCGTTTTGTCGCGGAAGCCGATCCCGGGCAGGCGCTCGCCGCGCTGGAACGTATCGAGCGGGCCGGGCTGAACGCGCTGGCTTCCATGGACCGTACGGTCGCGATGCTCCACGCGGACGGTGCCGGCGCCGCGGCCGACGGCCCCGACGGCGCTCTGCCGGGCTTGGCCCGGCTCCCGTCACTGGTGGCCGATTTCGCCGCGGCGGGCGGGCCGGACGCGGTGCTGGAGCCGGCCGACGGCGCGCCGGAAGCGCTGACCCGGGAGGCCGGAGCGGCGGCGTACCGGATCGTGGTGGAGGCGCTGACCAACGTACGGCGGCATGCGCCGGGCGCGACCCGGGTCGTCGTACGGATCCGGCGTACGGAAGAGGGCGGTGCCGAGGTCTCGGTATGCGACGACGGGGGCCGGGCCGGGGCCGCGCGGTTCCGGTTGCTCCGCCGGGCGCGCGGGGCCGGGGGGCTCGGCCTGCCCGCGCTCACCGAGCACATCACGGCCCTCGGCGGCACGCTCACGGCCGGCCCGATACCGGCCCCGGGCCCCTTGCCCGGCCGGGAACCGGACACCGGACCTCCCGCGGCACCGGGCGGGAGCACGGCACCGGGTGGGAACACAGCACCGGGCGGGAACACAGCGCCGGGCCGGGACACGGGACCCGCGGCGGGCGGCCGTGGCGGCTGGCGGGTCACGGCGGTATTCCCCGCGCCCGTGCGGGAGGGCGGGTGACGCGGGACGACATTGCACGACTGGCGGCGGTGTTCCCCGCACCCGCGCGGGCGGGCGCCCCGGACACCGGCCCCTCGCCGGGTGCGAGGGCGGGCGGGAGTCCGGGCCGTATCGCCGGACCGTCCGCCGCGACTCCCGCCCCGCCCCGCTCCGTACCCGCCCCCGGCTACCGGTTTTCCCCGTACCCCCGGCCCGAAAGGCATGAAGTGACGACCGACCCGACCGACCCCACCGCGCCCGGCCCGAACATCGCCGGCCCGAACATCGCCGGTCCGAACATCGCCGGTCCGCAGGCGTCCGGCCCGCAGGTGCCCGGCCCGAGAGCGCCCGGCTCACCGGCATCCGCCCCGGCGCCCGCCGGCCCGGCCCGGATCCTGCTCGCCGACGACCAGGACGACATCCGTAGCGGCTTCCGGCTGATCCTCGACTCCCAGCCGGATATGACGGTCGTCGGCGAGGCGGCGGACGGTCTCGCCGCCGTCGCCCTCGCCCGCGAACTCCGCCCCGATCTGGTCGTCGCCGATATCCGGATGCCCGGCCTCGACGGCCTGGAGGTCACCCGGCGGCTCGCGGGCCCCGAAGTCGCCGACCCCGTACGCGTACTGATCGTCACCACCTTCGACCACGACGACCAGGTCCGGACCGCCCTGCGCGACGGGGCCTGCGGCTTTCTGCTGAAGCGTTCCGGGCCCGGGCTGCTGATCGAAGGGGTACGGGCCGCGATGTCGGGCGATGTGCTGATCAGCCCCCAGCTGACGGTACGGCTCCTCCAGCAGCCCGCGCCCGCGCCGCACCCGGCACAGCCGCCCACGGCTCCCGGGCCGACGGCTCCGGGATCAGCGGGCCATGGACCCGCGGGCCCCGGATCCGCGGACCACGGCGCGGACTCCCCCCTGACACCGCGCGAGGCGGAGATCGTCCGCTTGGTGGCCGGGGGACTGACCAACGCGGAGATCGGCGCCACCCTCTTCATCTCCGCCGGGACGGTGAAGACGCATGTGGCGAACGTGCAGGCCAAGCTGGGGGTACGGAACCGGGTCGCGATGGCGGCCTGGCACTTCGACCGGTCCGGCCGCTCCACTTCATGATCATTTATTGATCGTTCATCGCGGCCCCGGAAGCTGAAGCGGTCTTGATCACGCAGGGCGCGCACCCCGCGCGCCCCGGCAGAAGGAGCGTACGGACCGCATGCGACAGAGGACTTCGGGCCAGGGACACCGATGGAGACCGACGGCCGGACTGCCCGGCCGGCTGACGGCGATTTGGCTGGCGGTGGTCTCCTTCCTGGCCTTCGGGATCGTCGTGGCACCGACACCCGCCCTGGCGGAGCCGCCGGACGGCTGGAACAACCGGCACCTCGACGAGATCACCCTGCTCGGCAGCCACAACGGCTTCGCCAACACCGCCGACGGCGTGTTCGGCGCCGGGCAGAACCAGAGCTTCTCGCTCGCCGACCAGCTCAACCAGCTGAACGTCCGCGCCACCGAGCTGGACATCTACGGCACGGCGAACGGGGTGTGGACCTACCACACCAGCACCTGGCACGGCGGCGGCAAGCGGCTGCGCCAGCACCTCCACACCATCAAGGACTTCCTCGACCGGAACCGGAACGAGATCTTCGTCCTCACCCTCCAGGACGAGACCACCCCCGAGCAGTTGCAGGCCGAGTTCGCCTCGGTGCCGGGCCTGACCGATCTGGCCCTCAATCCCTGGGAGTGGAACGTCCGGTTCCAGGGCTGGCCGAAGGTCTCCGACATGGTGGACCGGAACAAGCGGCTGCTGATGCTCTCCGGCAAGGGCGACAAGGGCCATCTGAACGTCCACCACATGCGGCAGTGGACGATTCAGAACCACTACAACGACGGTGTCGGCGTCTGTACCGACCGCAAGGGGGACGGGATCTCCACCCAGCTCGGGTACCCGGGGCAGGGCGAGACCTTCAACGGCCTCTCGAACACCAACGCCCGCGCCTTCCAGAAGCTCTTCTTCGCCAATAACTTCTCCGCCCGCTCCTACAACGACTTCCATGTGTCGGCGCGGGTCTGCGAGGGGAAGACGGAGGGCCGGATGCCGAACATGATCTCCACCGACTGGATCGGCCACGGCGGCAACCGCGAAGCGGAGCGGTTCGTCAACGGAGTCAACCGGTCCGTCAGCTGGACGATGGGCAGCCTCTGCATCGATGTCGAGGGCGGGCGCACCGGGAACGGCACCCCGGTACAGATCCACGGCTGCAACTGGAGCAATTCGCAGGCCTGGCGCCGGGTCCCGGTCGACGGCCAGGGCTCCGAACTGAGAGCCCTCGGTCAGTGCCTCGATGTGGCGAACGGCAGCGCGGTCCGCGGCAACAGGATCCAGATCTACGGCTGCAACGGCACCCTGGCCCAGCGCTGGGTCCATGAGGGCGGCAGCGGCAACCGGCTGCGGAACCTGGGCACGAACATGTGCATCGACCTGCCCAACCGGAACGGCACGCCCGGGACGGACCTCCAGCTGATGGACTGCAACGGCGACGTCGCGCAGCGCTTCGACTGGCGCCTCGCCTGATCCGGTAGCCGGTCCCGGTAACGAGCCCGGTAGCCGGTCCCGGGAGCGAGCCCGGGGCACCCCGCCCGATCCGAGGTCCGGTCCCGTGACCGGTCCCGGGGGCACCCCGCCGGGCGGCCGGGGTGCCCCTCCGCATGGGGGAGACTGGGCGTATGGCCATTCATGAGAACCTGCTCGGGGGACCGCCCCCCACGCATCTGCCCGACGAAGCCGGCCCCCGGGAGGCGCTCGCCGCCGGGCGCACCGCGACGGAGGTCGCCGCCCAGTACCCCACCTCGTCGCTGGCCTGGGCGCTCCTCGCCGACGAGGCGTTCGAGGGCGGCCGGACGGTCGAGTCGTACGCGTACGCCCGCACCGGCTACCACCGCGGACTCGACGCGCTGCGCCGCAACGGCTGGAAGGGCCACGGCCCGGTGCCGTGGGAGCACGAGCCGAACCGCGGCTTCCTGCGCGCCCTGCACGCCCTGGCCCGCGCCGCCGGTGAGATCGGCGAGAAGGACGAGTACGAGCGCTGCTCGACGTTCCTGCGCGACTCGTCGCAGCTCGCCGCCGACACCCTCGGCTGACGCACGGACCGCGCCGTACGGCTGACGCGCGGACGGCGACGCCCGTGTCCCCCGGGACGGATGTACCTGGAGGGGGCACGGGTATCGGTCTAGGATGCGCGTGGGGACCGGGGCTCCCACCCACCAACAGGAAGGGGCGGACCGCTACCCGGACACATCGAGGAGACGAGATGTCCCAGTCCGCTGCGCACGATTCCCCGGCGCGTGAAGTCACCGCGCCGCCCGCCGACCGCGGAGGAAGCGCGGAATCCCCCGGGCACGACCGGCCCGGCACCGAGCACACCGAGCACACCAAGCCCGCCGACGGCAGCACCCCCGGCGCCTCCGACGACGGCATTCCCGACGAGCCGACGGTCGACTTCGCCGGGACCACTCCCTACGAGGACTACGTCCAGGCCGATGTCCTCACCCACCTCCAGCGCCCGCTCTCCGACGACCCCGGCGAGATGGTCTTCCTCGTCACCACCCAGGTGATGGAGCTGTGGTTCACCGTTGTCGTCCACGAATGGGAGACCGCGGCCGCGGCCCTGCGCCGCGACGAGATCCCCGTCGCCATAGCCGCCCTCAAGCGCTCGGTGCGCGAACTGGAGGCACTCAACGCCTCCTGGCGCCCGCTCGGCCAGCTCACCCCGGCGCAGTTCAACTCCTACCGCGACGCGCTCGGCGAGGGCTCGGGCTTCCAGTCGGCGATGTACCGCCGGATGGAGTTCCTCCTCGGCGAGAAGTCCGCGTCCATGCTGGTCCCGCACCGCGGCGCGCCCCGTGTCCACGCCGAGCTGGAGCGGGCGCTGGCGGCGCCGAGCCTCTACGACGAGGTGCTCGCGCTGCTGGCCCGCCGGGGCCGGGCGATTCCGGAGGGCGTACTGAACCGTGATCCGGCCCAGCGGTACGAGCCGGACGAGGGCGTGGAGGCGGTCTGGTCCGACCTCTACCGCGACCCGGAGGCGGACCCGGAGCTGGTCCGGCTCGGTGAGGCGCTGACCGATGTCGCCGAGCTGGTGTGGCGCTGGCGCAACGACCATCTCGTGGCGACCCGCCGCGCGATGGGCGCCAAGACCGGTACGGGCGGCTCCGCCGGAGTGGCCTGGCTGGAGAAGCGGGCCCGCCGGAACGTCTTCCCCGAGCTGTGGACGGCGCGCAGCCATGTCTGAGATCTCCG
>NZ_JBSFNQ010000068.1:0-41599 GCF_053981115.1 Streptomyces sp. NPDC003691
CAGGTCGACGACCATGTAGAAGGCGTCGTGGGTCTCTTGCAGCGCCACGTACTGGCGGATCGCCCCGAGGTCGCCGGCCGACGGCAGTCCCCCCGTGAAGAACACCTCATCCGCTCCCGGGGGTGCCGCCGGAGTGGTCGGTGGGGTAGCCGGGGAGGCCCGCGGCGCGGCCCAGTTCGAGGTCGAGGGCCTCGCGGCGGATCCGCTGGTCGATGTAGAGGAGGACATTGACGCCCGCGGAGATCGGGAAGGTGATCGTCGAGGCGATCACGGCACCGATGCCGGCGATGATCAGATAGGACCAGCCGAACTGGGTGCCGTCCGCGGTGAAGATGTCCTTGAGGCCGTCGCTGTCGGCGAGGACGGCGGCGAAACCGAACGGTATCGAGATGATCATCTGGACGACCGCGGTGATGATGCCCGTCAGCAGCACGATGCCGAAGGTCCGCCACCAGGCGCCCGTGACCAGCTTGGAGGAGCGGCGCAGGGCGGCGACGACGCCCTGGTGCTCCAGCATCAGGGCGGGCGGTGCCAGCGCGAACCGGATCACCAGCCAGACGGCCACCGGTACCGAGGCGAGCGTGCCCACCACCATCAGCGCCGCGCCCTCAGGGCCGCCCAGGAGGGCTCCCGGCAGGATGCCCACGGCCATGATGCCGAGGGCCGCCAGCGGTACCAGGAGGGTCAGGGCCAGCAGCTGCGGCAGCCGGGGCCGGGCCTCCTGCCAGGCCTCGCCGAGCGTCACCGGGCGGCCGAGCACCGAGCGGCTGACGACCACGGTCAGCAGGGCGGTGGTGAACAACGTGGCCAGCAGCGCGATCAGCATGACCGGGATCAGGGACACCAGCAGCGACTGCATCGCGTCCACGGCCTGGCGCAGGGCCTCTTCGGGGTCCGCGTCGGGGGCGATCTCCACCGGTTCGGGCAGCAGATAGCGGGCGACGAGGATGTTCCCGATCTCCGCGACCACCGAGACGGTGAGGGTGATGCCGAGGACGGTGCGCCAGTGCGTGCGCAGGGTCGACACCGCTCCGTCGAGGATCTCGCCGACCCCCAGCGGGCGGAGCGGGATCACACCGGGCTTGGCCACCGGGGGACGCCCCCAGCCGCCGTGGGGGTATCCGCCCCAGCCCGGTCCGGGCGGAGGCACCTGTCCACCGCCGCGGGGGCCGGGCACGGACGGCGCGGACCACTGGCCGGCGGGCGGCTGCTCACTGGACCACTTCGCGGCGGGCCCGTTCGGGTCGCCGGGCTGCGCGGGGCGGGACGCCTGGGCGTCCTGCCCCTCGGAAGAAGCGGATCCGGGCGGAACCCAGCCCGGAGTGTCGTTCACGGTCGTCCACCTCGTGAGTCGGTTGCGGCACCGGTTCGGCGAACCGGTGTTCTCTGGCGGCCCGCCCCCGTAGGACGGCGGCAGACTGCCAGCCATCGTGTCACGCACGGCTCGGCCGTGGGTGGGCGGCTGTGCCCCTCTCGCACCTTCTTTCGCAACCGGGGAGCGGGCAGACTGTGCGGATGGCTGATCACGACGCGCGACAGCGAGCCGGTGACGAGCGGCCGCGGCTCCCGGTACTGCGCTGGGAAGAGTCTGCGGACGGACCCCGGCTGGTCCTGCTCGACCAGACCCGACTGCCCGGTGAGGAGACCGAGATGGTCTGCGCCGATGTGCCTGCCGTGGTCGCGGCGATCCGGAGCCTGGCGGTCCGGGGTGCGCCGCTGCTGGGTATCACCGGCGCCTACGGGGTGGCGCTCGCCGCGGCCCGGGGCGACGACGTGGAATCGGCGGCCGCAGCCCTGGCGGGGGCGCGGCCCACCGCGGTGAACCTCCGGTACGGCAGCGAGCTGGCGCTCGGCGCATACCGGGCGGCGGCGGCCGGGGGGCCCGGACCGGCCGCCCGGGCGGTGCTGGCGGCGGCCCGGGAACTGCACCGAGAGGACGCGGCGGCCAGCGCGCGGATGGCCGGCCACGGCCTTGCGCTCCTCGACGAGCTGCTCTCCGGGGGCGCCCACCGGATCCTCACCCACTGCAACACCGGATCGCTGGTCTCCGGGGGCGAGGGCACCGCTTTCGCGGTGGCGCTCGCCGCCCACCGGGCGGGCAGGCTGCGGAGGCTGTGGGTCGACGAGACCCGTCCGCTGCTCCAGGGCGCCCGGCTGACCGCCTGGGAGGCCGCGCGCTCGGGAATGCCGTACACCCTGCTGACCGACAACGCGGCGGGCTCCCTGTTCGCCGCCGGGGAGGTGGACGCGGTCCTCATCGGGGCCGACCGGATCGCCGCGAACGGGGCGGTCGCCAACAAGGTCGGGAGCTATCCGCTGGCGGTGCTGGCCCGCTACCACCATGTGCCGTTCGTGGTCGTGGCGCCGACCACCACCATCGACCCGGCCACTCCCGACGGGCCGGCGATCGAAGTGGAGCAGCGGGCCCCGGAGGAGGTCACCTTCTTTCCCGGCGGCGGACGGCCGCTCGCCCCGGCGGGCACGGCGGCGTACAACCCCGCCTTCGACGTGACACCGCCGGAACTGGTCACGGCGATCGTCACGGAGGAAGGAGCGGTGTCCCCGGTGACGGGGGACGGGGTGAGGGAGCTGTGGGCCCGGTCACAGCGGCCGCCGGCGGGCTGAACGGCCCGCCCAGCGGCCCCACGGTGCCGGACACGGAGGGGTAACCGCAGGTCACGCGGTGCGTTGTCACAGGTCAGTGACCTATCTCACCGGAACCTATGCCAGCCGTGGGGTAATGGGATGATGTCGATTATGAAGGGACGAGTCCTAGTCGTCGACGACGACACCGCACTGGCCGAGATGCTCGGGATTGTGCTGCGTGGTGAGGGTTTCGAGCCGTCGTTCGTCGCGGACGGCGACAAGGCGCTCGCCGCCTTCCGTGAGGCCAAACCGGATCTGGTGCTGCTGGATCTGATGCTGCCCGGCCGGGACGGCATCGAGGTATGCCGGCAGATCCGGGCGGAGTCCGGGGTGCCGATCGTGATGCTCACCGCGAAGAGCGACACGGTGGACGTCGTGGTGGGCCTGGAGTCCGGGGCCGACGACTACATCATCAAGCCGTTCAAGCCGAAGGAACTGGTCGCCCGGATCAGGGCGCGGCTGCGGCGGTCGGAGGAGCCGGCTCCGGAGCAGCTGACCATCGGCGATCTGGTGATCGACGTGGCCGGGCACTCCGTGAAGCGGGACGGGCAGTCCATCGCCCTCACCCCGCTGGAGTTCGACCTGCTCGTGGCGCTGGCCCGTAAGCCGTGGCAGGTCTTCACCCGAGAGGTGCTGCTGGAACAGGTGTGGGGGTACCGGCACGCCGCGGACACCCGGCTGGTCAATGTGCATGTCCAGCGGCTGCGCTCCAAGGTCGAGAAGGACCCGGAGCGCCCCGAGATCGTGGTGACCGTCCGTGGGGTCGGTTACAAGGCGGGACCGAGCTGACATGACCGGCGGCAGCGCTGCTCCGCAGCCCGGGAAGCAGGGGGGCAGTGGGGGGCGGGCCGCCGTGCCCGGAAAGCGTCCGGCCCTGCCCGGCCGGCTCGGCCGGGTGCTGCGCGGCCGTGGGCCGGGGCGGGACGGAGAGCCCAGCAGGCTGCTGCTGCGGATCGTGATGCGCTGGGTGCGCCGTCCCCTGCTGCCCGCGGTCCGGCTGTGGCGGCGCAACATCCAGCTGCGCATCGTGGTGATGACGCTGCTGATGTCCGTCGGTGTCGTCGTGCTGCTGGGCTTCGTCGTCGTCGGGCAGGTGCGCAACGGGCTGCTCGAAGCCAAGATCAAAGCCGCCCAGAGCCAGGCCGCCGGCGGATTCCAGGTCGCCCGGGAGGCCGCCAACGCACCCCTGGGCCCCGGCGGCCGCGGGGGCGCCGACGGCCAGGCGGCCACCCGGTCCTGGCGTACGGACCTGGTGGAGCGGCTGGCCAGCGGAGGCCAGGGCGCGTTCCACGTCGTCGCCCTCAGCGCCGACGACGCGGGCGGCGGCGCCCGGGCACCGCGTACCTCGGGCGAGGTGGACCCCGCGTCCATCCCGGAGGCGCTGCGGACCGATGTCCAGCGGGACTCCCGTACCCACCGGTCCTATATGTCGATCGTCTACACCGAGGACGCCCGGAACGCGGAACCCGGTCTTGCGGTCGGTACCCAGCTCAACGACGCCGAGGACAAGCCGTACGAGCTGTACTACGTCTTCCCGCTGGCCCAGGAACAGCAGTCGCTGAACCTGGTCCGGGGGACCCTGGCCACCGCGGGACTCTTCCTCGTGGTGCTGCTCGGGGCCATCGCCTGGCTGGTGGTCCGGCAGATCGTGACACCCGTGCGGATGGCCGCCGGGATCGCCGAGCGGCTCTCCGCCGGCCGGCTCCAGGAACGGATGAAGGTCACCGGCGAGGACGACATCGCCCGGCTGGGCGAGGCCTTCAACAAGATGGCGCAGAATCTCCAGCTCAAGATCCAGCAGCTGGAGGAGCTGTCGCGGATGCAGCGGCGTTTCGTCTCCGACGTCTCACACGAGCTGCGCACCCCGCTGACCACCGTACGGATGGCCGCGGACGTCATCCACGAGGCCCGCAGCGACTTCGATCCGGTGACCGCGCGCTCCGCCGAACTCCTCGGCGACCAGCTCGACCGTTTCGAGTCGCTCCTCTCCGATCTGCTGGAGATCAGCCGCTTCGACGCGGGCGCGGCCGCCCTGGAGGCCGAGCCGATAGACCTGCGCGAGGTCGTCCGGCGGGTGATCGGCGGTGCCGAGCCGCTCGCCGAGCGCAAGGGCAGCCGGATACGGGTCGTCGGTGACGACCAGCCCGTCGTCGCCGAGGCCGACGCCCGCCGGGTCGAGCGGGTCCTGCGCAATCTGGTGGTCAACGCCGTGGAGCACGGCGAGGGCCGCGATGTCGTGGTGCGGCTGGCCGCCGCGGGTGGCGCGGTCGCCGTGGCCGTACGGGACTACGGAGTCGGGCTGAAGCCGGGCGAGGCCACCCGGGTCTTCAACCGGTTCTGGCGCGCCGACCCGGCCCGGGCCAGGACCACCGGCGGCACCGGCCTCGGACTCTCCATCGCCGTCGAGGACGCCCGGCTGCACGGCGGCTGGCTCCAGGCCTGGGGCGAACCCGGCGGCGGTTCGCAGTTCCGGCTGACCCTGCCGCGTACCGCCGACGAACCCCTGCGGGGCTCCCCGATACCCCTGGAGCCCGAGGACTCCCGCCAGAACCGGGAGCGCGCCGCGTCCGGCCCGCCGGAGGGCGGTCCGGGAGGGCGGCTGCTCGCCTCCGTACCCGTACAGCATCCGGCGCGGAACCCGCTGTCCGTGCCGCCGCGGCAGTCCGCCGCAACCGTCGCTCCCCGCGGCGTCGATCCGGCGGCGCTGCCCGGCAGCGGTGCCAGGGTGGTGGCCCGCGGGACCGGGGAGCGTGTGGACGATCCGGCGGCGGACGGCACGGGGGAGCGTTCCGCTCCCGCCGCCCCGGCAGTACCGGCTTCTTCGGACCAGGAGGACACGATTCGTGGGCGCTGACTCTCGCCGGGACCGCCGCCGGAGCGGGATCCGGCTCGGTGCGCTGCTCGGCAGCGGCGGGATGGTGCTGATCACGGGCTGTGCCTCGATGCCCGACAGCGGTGACGTCCAGGTGGTGAAGGCGTCGCCGCGGGCCGACGCGCAGGTACGGGTCCACCCCGTGCCGCCGCGCAAGGGCGCCGACCCCCAGGAGATCATCGACGGCTTTCTGGAGGCGATGACCAGCGACGACGCCGGCTTTGCCACGGCACGGGCCTATCTGTCGCCGGAGAAGTCGCGGACCTGGCAGCCGCAGAAGGGCACCACCGTTCTGGAAGTGGCGCCCACCACGGGCTTCCAGCCGCCGAGCGGCTCCTCCGGCCAGCAGGGCCGGGACTACCTCCTGTCCGGGACGCAGATCGCGGAGATCGACGCCCAGCAGGCGTACACGGCGGTCGCGCCCGAGGAGTACCGGTTCCCCATCCATGTCTCACGGCAGGGTGCCGAGGGGGAGTGGCGGATCGACGCGCTGCCGGACGGACTCGTCCTCGGGCAGTCGGACTTCCACCGCAACTACCGGCCCGTGAACAAGTACTACTTCGCCAGCGGCCGGGACACGGTGGTCGCCGACCCGGTCTTCATCCAGCAGCGGATGGACCCGGTCACCAGGATGGATCCGGTCACCCAGTCCGTGAAGGCGCTCCTCGACGGGCCGACGAACTGGCTGAAGCCGGTCGTGGAATCGCGTTTCCCCAGCGGTACGGCGCTGGCGAAGGGGGTCACGTCCCTCACGGTCGACGACCGCGACGTGCTGAAGGTGCCGCTGAACGAGAAGGCGGCCAACGCCGGGCGCGCCCAGTGCACCAAGATGGCGGCCCAGATCATGTTCACCCTCAAGGACCTTTCGGCGGTCCGGGTCGGGGAGATCGAGATCCAGCGGCACGACGGCTCGCAGCTCTGTGTGCTCCCCAGCGGCGAGGAGGAGGAGTACGCCTCCAACCGGCCCCCGGCGGGCGAGAAGCAGTACTTCGTCAACGACAAGAAGCAACTGGCCGTGCTGGTCGGCGACGGCAAGGAGAGCGCCGTACCGGAGCCGGTGCCCGGGCCGCTGGGCAGTGGTCAGCTCGCGGTGGGCGCGGTCGCCGTCGCGCGGGACGAACGGACGGCCGCCGCGGTCACTCCGGACGCCGCCAAGCTGTTCGTCGAGCCCACCAGCATGACCGGTGAGCTCGTCCAGCCGGTGTACATCAGCCGCGGCAAGGGGCTGCACGACCGGCTCACGGCCCCGAGCTGGGACGGCCGCGGCGATCTCTGGTTCGCCGACCGGGATCCGGACGGGCCCGCGCTGCTGCGGCGGCCGGCGGGCCAGGAGGTACCGCAGAAGGTGCAGATCGCGCCGGGCCTCGACGGGGCGCGGATCCACTCCGTGAAGGTCGCGGCGGACGGCACCAGGATCGCGCTGCTGCTGGAGAAGGGCGGCAGGACGACCCTGCACATCGGCCGGGTGGAGCGCACCGGAACCCAGGACGACCCGGTGGTCTCGGTCGACGGGCTGGTGCCGACGGCACCCCAGATGGAGCAGGTCACGGCCGTCTCCTGGGCCGGGCCGAGCAGGCTCGTGGTGGTCGGCCGGGAGTCCGGCGGGGTGGAACAGATCCGGTTCATCCACACGGACGGCTCCACATCGGCGGCGAGCGTGCTGCCGGGACTGAACCAGGTGCAGTCGATCGCCGCGTCCATCGACGAGGGGCAGCCGCTGGTGGCGCACTCGAAGACCGACGGCATCGTCCGGCTGCCCGCGGGAGCGACCTGGCAGATGGTGGTCGACAAGGGCTCGTCTCCCGTCTACCCGGGCTGACCCCGGCTACCCCGGCTGATTCCGGTCCCCTCCCTGTTCCGGCGGGAAAACCGCAGGCCGGGGCCGTCCCGGGCAAGTTATCCACAGGGCCTGGCGGCTTCTTCCGCGAAGGGGCACAGTAGGTGCTGTGCGGGGATGGTGGCAGGAGATCTCCGGCCTGGTGCTGCCGGCCGCATGCGGCGGCTGCGGGACGTCCCGCACGCCGCTGTGCACCGAGTGCGCGCATGAGCTGTACGGCTCCGCTGCGCGCCTCGCCCGACCGGATCCCGTGCCCCCGGGACTGCCGGTGGTGTACGCGGCCGCGGTGTACGCCGATGCCGTACGGGCGGTGCTGCTGGCCCACAAGGAGCGGGGCGTCCTGGGGCTGGCCGGGCCTCTGGGGGTAGCACTTGCCGGGGCGGTGCGGGCGGCGGTCCGCGTGGGGGTGGCAGATGGTGAGGGGCGGCCGCTGGTGCTGGTGCCGGTGCCGTCGGCGCGCCGGGCGGTCCGGGCCCGGGGCCACGACGCCACCCGGCGCATCGCCCTGGCCGCGGCCCGTGAGCTGCGGCGCACGGGTACCGGGGCGAGCGTGCTTCCCGTGCTGAGGCAGCGGCGGCCCGTTGCCGACCAGACGGGGCTCACGGCCCCGGAGCGGGTGGCGAATCTGGCCGGGGCCCTCGGGGCCGCCGGAGGGGCCGCGAGGCTGCTGACGGGCGCCACAGTGGTGCCCGTGGACGATCTGATGACGACCGGTGCCTCCCTGGCGGAGGCGGCCCGCGCGCTGGCGGAGGCGGTCGGGGGCGCGGTCGTGGCTCCCGCCGCGGTCGTCGCCGCACCCGGGGCCGTCTTCGATCTTCTTTTCGAAGAAAGCGGAACCCGATCACTTCGGTGAACGTTGCAGCCAGTGAGGGAGAAAAACCGCCGAACGGAGGTACGCGCTGGTAGCGGGTGCCGACACCGGTCCGATGGGGCTATGTTCGGTGGTGTGGATAGGCGGATCGAGGTCCCGTACCTCACCGAACACCCGGCCGTGTGCCATGGCCGCGGATACGAGGCAGTGAAAACCTCGAAAGTTGGTGGGGTGGGGATCTTGTCGACTGGGGAGGAGGAGGTGAAAGTCGCCTAGTCCGAGGCTCCGGTTCATCACCGGGGTCTGGTGCAAGAGGGAGACGCCCCGCAGCCGCAGGGTGGGCGGGGCAATCCGGGAACGGAGTTCTGCGTGGACATCGTCGTCAAGGGCCGCAAGACCGAGGTACCTGAGCGGTTCCGCAAGCACGTGGCCGAGAAGCTGAAGCTGGACAAGATCCAGAAGCTCGACGCCAAGGTGATCAGCCTGGACGTCGAGGTGTCCAAGGAGCACAACCCGCGGCAGGCCGACCGTTCTGACCGCGTGGAGATCACGCTCCACTCCCGAGGCCCGGTGATCCGGGCGGAGGCATCGGCAAACGACCCGTACGCAGCGCTTGACCTGGCCACCGGCAAACTGGAAGCACGACTGCGCAAGCAGCACGACAAGCGCAACACGCGCCGTGGCAACGGCCGGCTGTCCGCGGCGGAAGTGGCCGACGTGGTGCCCGGCGTCGCCGAGATCGACGTCAACGGCTACACCCCCGCCGAAGAGACACCGGAATCCATTCCCACCACGAAAATCGGTTCACTGGAAGTGCAGGGAGACGGACCGCTGGTGGTCCGGGAGAAGGTCCACACCGCGGCCCCGATGCCCCTTGACCAGGCTCTCTACGAGATGGAGCTGGTCGGGCACGATTTCTATCTCTTCGTCGACTCCGAGACGAAGCAGCCCAGCGTCGTCTACCGGCGACACGCCTACGACTACGGCGTCATCCACCTGGAGACCGACCCCCTGGCCGGCTCCGAGGGAAGCGGCGCGGGCGGGGCGCTCGGCGGCTGATCCCGCCGCCCCCGCGGCCGTTCCGCCGGCCGTGGACCGCTGAGCACGGTGCCCCCGGAGCGCCCTGTGCGCCCTCGGGGGCACCACCGTGCCCCCGCAGGATCACCGCGTTGACGGTCCGGCATGAAAGCATGGCGTCAAGCCAACAGGTGCCCCCTGCACCGGCGTTGGTCGAACGGACATGCCCTTCGGACCCTGATCTCAGGGGGAGGAACGATGGCGGACAGCTTCGGACCGGTTCACCAGGACACCGCCGACGCCCGGGACACGGTCTCCGAGGCCGCGCCGGGCGGCCCCCGCGCCGAGCCGATCCGGGTCCTGGTGGTCGACGACCATGCGCTCTTCCGCAGAGGGCTGGAGATCGTGCTGGCCCATGAGGAGGACATCCAGGTCGTCGGCGAGGCCGGGGACGGCGCCGAGGCCGTCGACAAGGCCGCGGATCTGCTGCCCGACATCGTGCTGATGGATGTCCGGATGCCCCGGCGCGGCGGTATCGAAGCCTGTACCTCCATCAAGGAGGTGGCCCCCAGCGCGAAGATCATCATGCTGACGATCAGCGACGAGGAGGCCGACCTCTATGACGCGATCAAGGCCGGCGCCACCGGCTATCTCCTCAAGGAGATCTCCACCGACGAGGTCGCCACCGCGATCCGCGCCGTCGCCGACGGCCAGTCGCAGATCAGCCCGTCGATGGCGTCGAAACTGCTCACCGAGTTCAAGTCGATGATCCAGCGCACCGACGAGCGCAGGCTGGTGCCCGCGCCCCGGCTCACCGACCGTGAGCTGGAGGTCCTCAAGCTGGTTGCCACCGGAATGAACAACCGCGATATCGCCAAGGAACTGTTCATCTCCGAGAACACGGTGAAGAACCACGTCCGCAACATCCTGGAGAAGCTCCAGCTGCACTCCAGGATGGAGGCCGTCGTCTACGCGATGCGGGAGAAGATCCTGGAGATCCGCTGAGCCCTTCGCGGCGCGGGCCCGGTGCCCGCGCTCAGGTCGTCTCTTTCGGATCTTGCCGGGCGCGCGGCGCTCCCGTGCCGGTACCCGGCGGGGGAGGGCTCGCGGGGGCGGGTTCAGCCGGCCGTGACGGCGGCGGTCAGGGGCCCGGCCAGCGCGGGAGGGTCGACCCGCTCCACCCGCACCGCGTCGCAGCCGACCCACTCGGCCGCCTCCCGCAGGGCCCGCGCCATCGGCTCCACCGTCTTCGCCGACTCCAGGGACACCTGCCGGGCGACCAGGGTCGTCCCCTCGCGCGCCGGGTCCACCCGGCCGGTCAGCCGCCCGCCGGACAGCAGGGGCATGGCGAAGTAGCCGTGTATCCGCTTGGGCTTGGGGACATACGCCTCCAGCCGGTGCGTGAAGCCGAAGATCCGCTCGGTGCGGGCCCGCTCCCAGATCAGGGAGTCGAAGGGCGACAGCAGCGTCGTACGGTGACGGCCGCGGGGCGCGGTCGCCAGGGCCTCCGGATCGGCCCAGGCGGGCTTGGCCCACCCCGCCACGCTCACCGGCACCAGACCGGAGTCCGCGACCACCGCGTCGAACTGCTCGCCCTTCAGCCGGTGGTAGTCCGCGATATCCGCCCGGGTCCCGACGCCCAGGGCCTGCCCCGCGAGCCGGACCAGACGCCGGACGCATTCGGCGTCGTCCAGCTCGGTGCCCAGCAGGGGCTCCGGGATCGCCCGCTCCGCCAGGTCGTACACCCGCTTCCAGCCCCGCCGCTCGACGCACACCACCTCGCCGTACATCAGGGCCCGCTCGACGGCGACCTTGGAGGCGGACCAGTCCCACCACTCCCCGCCGTTCTTCGCGCCGCCCAGTTCGGTCGCGGTCAGCGGGCCCTCGGCGCGCAGCTGGGCGATCACCTTGTCGTACGCCCCGTCGGGCAGATCGTGGTACCACTGCGGCCGGGCGCGGTAGGCGCGGCGGCGGAAGCCGAAGTGCGGCCACTCCTCGACGGGCAGGATGCACGCCGCATGCGACCAGTACTCGAAGCTGTGGCCCCCGGTCCAGTACGCCGAGTCCACCGCGGGGCGGCCGACCGCGCCCAGCCGCGCGTACGGAACCAGCTCGTGGGAGCGGGCCAGCACCGAGATCGTGTCGAGCTGGACCGCGCCCAGATGCCGCAGCACACCCCGGACGCCGGCCCGCCGGTCAGGGGCGCCGAGGAACCCCTGCGCCCGCAGGGCGATCCGGCGGGCCTCGACGGCGGAGAGTTCGGCAACGGGAGGCGGCTGCGTCGTCATGGACCGCACGATAGACGGTGGCACTGACACCGATCACCGGCCCGGGCCCTGATCACCGGGCCGTCTGCGCGTGATCACCGGGGCCGTACGGTGCCACGGACCGCGGTCGCCCCCGGTACCCCGGGCGGGTTCAGGGAGCCGCCGGTACCGGCGCGGGCAGATAGGCCCGGGCGCCCGGCAGCCCCAGGTCCGAGGGGAGCAGGGAACCGACCCAGGCGTCCCGCAGGGTGCCGTTGTTGTCCAGGGCCGCCCGCAGGGTGCCCTCCATGGTGAAACCGGTCCGCAGCGCCACCGCCCGGGAGGCCGTGTTGCCGACCTCGGCCCGCCACTCCAGGCGGGTCGCGCCGAGCCGGGTGAAGGACCAGCGCGCCAGCTCGCCCACCGCCTCCGTCATGATCCCCCGGCCGCGGTACTCGGCGCCCAGCCAGAAGCCGATCTCCCAGGTACCGGAGAGAGTGCGGAGCGTGACCGCGACCGAGGCCATCGGCGGCCCGTCGCCGAGCGGGACGACCGCGAAGGTGAACGTCGTCGACGTCCGCCAGCCCTCCGGGACCATCTCGCCGGTGAACTCCTCGGCATGCCGTCGTTCGTAAGGGGAGGGGATGGTGGTCCACCGCTGGACCGCGGCGTCCTGGCAGAGGCGGAAGACCTCCTCGGTGTCCTCCGCCGTGAAAGTGCGCAGCAGCAGACGACCGGTGGTGAGTGTGATCGGCTCCATGTCCGGATTCTTTACGGCCCCGGACCAGGAAGCGAGCACTTTTCGTCCCGCACCGGCACCTTCCGCGTGTCCCGAGCGTTGACAGGGCGGTAACAGGCGGCCGGGCTGAGTGCGGACCTCCCGACCCGGTGGGGTCCTCGCTTACGATGGCCGTTGCGGTGGGGTCCGCCTGCCGTGCCCGCGCCAGAGTCCCATGACCCAGCCCAGGCCCGAACCGGCAAGGAGACCTCGCCCAGTGTCCGTCTTCAACAAGCTCATGCGTGCAGGCGAAGGCAAGATCCTGCGCAAACTGCACCGCATCGCGGGCCAGGTCAACTCCATCGAAGAGGACTTCGCCGACCTCTCCGACGCCGAGTTGCGGGCGCTCACGGAAGAGTACAAGGCGCGGTACGAGAGCGGTGAGAACACGCTCGACGACCTGCTGCCGGAGGCCTTCGCCACGGTCCGTGAGGCCGCCAAGCGCGTCCTCGGCCAGCGCCACTACGACGTCCAGCTGATGGGCGGTGCCGCGCTGCACCTCGGCTATGTCGCCGAGATGAAGACCGGTGAGGGCAAGACCCTCGTCGGCACCCTGCCCGCGTATCTGAACGCGCTCTCCGGCAAGGGCGTCCACCTGATCACGGTCAACGACTACCTGGCCGAGCGCGACTCCGAGATGATGGGGCGCGTCCACAAGTTCCTGGGCCTGAGCGTCGGCTGCATCCTGGCGAACATGACGCCCGCGCAGCGCCGTGAGCAGTACGCCTGCGACATCACCTACGGCACGAACAACGAGTTCGGCTTCGACTACCTCCGCGACAACATGGCGTGGTCGCAGGACGAGCTGGTCCAGCGCGGTCACAACTTCGCCATCGTCGACGAGGTCGACTCCATCCTCGTCGACGAGGCCCGTACGCCGCTGATCATCTCCGGCCCGGCCGACCAGGCCACCAAGTGGTACGGCGACTTCGCCAAGCTGGTCACCCGGCTGACCCGCGGCGAGCCGGGCAACCACCTCAAGGGCATCGAGGAGACCGGCGACTACGAGGTCGACGAGAAGAAGCGCACCGTCGGCATCCACGAGTCGGGTGTGGCGAAGGTCGAGGACTGGCTCGGCATCGACAACCTCTACGAGTCCGTGAACACCCCCCTGGTCGGCTATCTCAACAACGCCATCAAGGCCAAGGAACTCTTCAAGAAGGACAAGGACTACGTCGTCATCGACGGCGAAGTCATGATCGTCGACGAGCACACCGGCCGTATCCTCGCCGGCCGCCGCTACAACGAGGGCATGCACCAGGCGATCGAGGCGAAGGAGGGGGTGGACATCAAGGACGAGAACCAGACCCTTGCCACGATCACCCTCCAGAACTTCTTCCGCCTCTACGGCAAGCTCTCCGGCATGACCGGTACGGCGATGACCGAAGCCGCCGAGTTCCACCAGATCTACAAGCTCGGCGTGGTGCCCATCCCGACCAACAAGCCGATGGTCCGCCTGGACCAGTCGGACCTGATCTACCGCACCGAGGTCGCCAAGTTCGCCGCCGTCGTCGACGACATCGCGGAGAAGCACGAGAAGGGCCAGCCGATCCTGGTCGGCACCACCTCGGTCGAGAAGTCCGAGTACCTGTCGCAGCAGCTCAGCAAGCGCGGCGTGCAGCACGAGGTGCTCAACGCCAAGCAGCACGACCGGGAGGCGAGCATCGTCGCCCAGGCCGGCCGCCGGGGCGCGGTCACCGTCGCGACGAACATGGCCGGCCGCGGTACCGACATCAAGCTCGGCGGCAACCCGGACGACCTGGCGGAGGCCGAGCTGCGCCAGCGCGGTCTGGACCCGGTGGAGCACGTCGAGGAGTGGGCGGCCGCGCTGCCCGCCGCGCTGAAGTCGGCCGAAGAGGCCGTCCGGGCCGAGTTCGACGAGGTCCGGGAGCTGGGCGGGCTGTACGTCCTCGGTACCGAGCGCCACGAGTCGCGCCGGATCGACAACCAGCTGCGCGGTCGTTCCGGCCGTCAGGGCGACCCGGGCGAGTCCCGGTTCTACCTCTCCCTCGGCGACGATCTGATGCGGCTCTTCAAGGCGCAGATGGTCGAGCGCGTGATGGCCATGGCCAATGTGCCCGACGACGTGCCGATCGAGAACAAGATGGTCACCCGCGCCATCGCCTCCGCGCAGTCCCAGGTCGAGCAGCAGAACTTCACCACCCGTAAGGACGTGCTGAAGTACGACGAGGTGCTCAGCCGCCAGCGCGAGGTGATCTACGGGGAGCGCCGCCGGGTGCTGGAGGGCGAGGACCTCCACGACCAGATCCGGCACTTCATGGACGACACCATCGACGCCTACATCCGGGCGGAGACGGTCGAGGGCTTCGCCGAGGAGTGGGACCTCGACCGGCTGTGGGGCGCGTTCAAGCAGCTCTACCCGGTGAAGGTCACCATCGACGAGCTGGAGGAGGCGGCGGGCGACCGGGTGGGCATCACGGCCGACTTCATCGCCGAGTCCGTCAAGGACGACATCCACGAGCAGTACGAGGCCCGGGAGAACCAGCTCGGCTCGGAGATCATGCGGGAGCTGGAGCGCCGCGTGGTGCTCTCGGTGCTCGACCGCAAGTGGCGTGAGCACCTCTACGAGATGGACTACCTCCAGGACGGCATCGGGCTGCGCGCGATGGCGCAGAAGGACCCCCTGGTCGAGTACCAGCGTGAGGGCTTCGACATGTTCACCGCGATGATGGAGAGCATCAAGGAGGAGTCCGTCGGCTATCTGTTCAACCTGGAGGTCCAGGTCGAGCAGCAGGTCGAGGAGGTCCCGGTGCAGGACTCGGACGGGCCGTCCCTGGAGAAGAAGGACGCGGTCCCCGCGGCGCGCCCCGAGATCCGGGCCAAGGGTCTGGAGGCGCCGCAGCGTCCGGACCGGCTGCACTTCTCCGCGCCGACGGTGGACGGTGAGGGCGGCATCGTCGAGGGCGACTTCGAGACCGGCGAGACGCGGGCCACGGCCGCCGCGGCCGGTGACGGGCTGACCCGCGCGGAGCGGCGCAAGGCCCAGAAGGGCGGGGGCGGCGGTGGCCGCCGCCGCAAGAAGTAGCCGAGGCAGGAAGTAGCCGAAGCAGGACGGGGGCGCGGCGCCGGGCATTTGCCCGGGCCGCGCCCCCGTGGCGTACGGCGGGCCGTGAGGGCCCGCACGGCAGGGCCGGACCGGTCGGGTCCGGCCCTGCGGTGTGCCGTCGGCGGTGGTGTGGGCTGAGCCCCGGCCCGACGGCCACCGGGGCCGGGGCTCAGTCGGCCGGGGCCGGCGGCGGGGGTTCGCGGTCGCCGAGGTCGAGGGCGGCGCAGCGCCAGCGGCGGTCCTCGGGGCTCTGTTCCAGCCGGAACGCCATCGCACGGAGCCGGTCGCCGCAGGCGATCAGGGCGAATGCTTCGATGACCCCGGGCCGGGGACGGAACTCCCCGCACTTGCGGAGCGTCGGAGTCCGCCGGTTCGCGGCGTACAGCGGGGCGCCGTCCGCGATCCGCACCAACTGGTCGTAGGCCTCCCCGAGGGCATGGCCGAGCATCCAGTGGACGGGCCTGCGGCCGCTGAGGACCGCGAGCAGCCGTTCGGCGAACCAGTGCGCGGGGAGATCGCGGCGCCGGGCGTCCAGCACCACGGGAGCGGGCGCGACGGCCCGGTCCGCCGGGGTGACCGGCCCCGTACCGCCGGGCGCGTCCGGGGCGGCGCCCGTACCGCCGGATACGCCGGTACCCGAGCCCGTTTCCCCGGCCGTGCCCGCGTCTGTGCCCTCGCCCGTGTCCGGGCGGGTGACCGCCGAAGCGGGCCCGGTGCCGGTGCCGGGCCGCCGCCCCGGGCCGCGTCCGCCCGGGCGCCGGGAGTCCCGGCGGCCGCCCGGCCGGGCCGCCCCGGTCGCCGTCCGCTGCGGGGCGGCCCGAGGCAGGCCCCCGGGCCCTGCCCCGGGTGCCGGGGCCGGCCGCTGGGGCCCGTTCTCCGTCGGTGTGCGCGTGCCGTCCATCCGTACCGCCCCCGTCGGTCGGCCCGGCTCCGTCGATACCGGGCAGTAACAACGCTGGGGATCTTCTACGGGGAGGCGCGCTGGTGTTGCAATGGGTCACCGGCCCGGCCGCCGGTGGGCCGCGAATTCACCTATCCGGGTGAGTTCCGGCGTTCTGAGCGCTGGCCCGTGGTGACAGCCGGTGTCCGGAGTGGACGGCTCCGCAGTGGGCCCCGACGGCCCGAAGGGGGACCTCGGGCGACCGGCGCACGTATTCTGAAGTGCGTCTTCCGACTACGAAAGCGGCCTGCCATGCGCGTGTACGTCCCCCTGACCCTCGCCGGACTCGCGGAGGCGCACACCAAGGGCGAGCTGGGCCCCGGGCCGCTGACCGCGTACGGCGTCACGCCGTCGCTCCGCGAGTGGTACGTCTCGGACGACCTGGAGGAGCTGGAGTACGCCGCCCTCAGCCGGGCCGCCGCCGCTTCACTGCGGCTGATCGCGGGGGACCCGGACGCCGACCGCCGCCGGGTCGTCGTCGCCGTCGACGTACCGGACCGCGACGCCGCGGCCGACCCCGGCCGCGCGCTGGACGCCTCGTCCCTCGGCGAGCTGAGGATCGCGACGGCGGTTCCGCTGCGGCTGGCCGCGGCCGTGCACGTGGACTCCGACGAGGCGCTCGACGACGTCCGCGCCGCCGCGGACGCGCTGGGCGCCGCGGACCACGGCGACGAGGACGCGCGCTTCACCGTGGACGGTGCCGAGGACCACGAGCTGCTCTGGTACGGCGTCCAGGAGATCCCCGCGATCACCGGCGGGGCGTAGGCGTACTGGTCACGGTCCGCCGTCGGGCGGGCACTGTCGGTGGGGGCGGGTACGGTTTTGAACATGGGCACGGACAGGGGGAAGCACATGGTGGCGCAGGAGCCGCATCTCGTCTGGGACTGGAACGGCACGCTGCTGGACGACATGACGGCCGTCGTCGCGGCGACGAACGCAGCACTGGAGGTCGTCGAGTTCGGGCCGATCACGGTCGAGCAGTACCGCTCCTGGTACCGGATACCGATTCCCAGCTTCTACGAGGGGATGCTGGGGCGGACACCGACGGACCCGGAGTGGCTGGCGATGGACGTCGCCTTCCACGCCGCCTATCTGGAGCGGGAGGGCTCCTGCGGGCTCACCGCGGGCGCGGCGGAGCTGCTGGTGGAGTGGCGGGACACCGGGCGCAGCCAGTCACTGCTGAGCATGTACGGCCACGAGGAGCTGGTCCCGGCGGTACGGGAGCGGGGCATCGAGGCGCACTTCGTCCGGGTGGACGGGCGGCGGGGGCCGTCGGGGGTGTCCAAGGCCGAGTCCATGGCCCGCCATCTGGAGGCGCTCGCCAGGACGGTCTCGCCCGAGCGCACCGTGGTCATCGGTGACGCGGCGGACGACGCCCTCGCGGCGGCGCACGTGGGCGCGCACGCGGTGCTCTACACGGGTGGCTCGCATATCCGGGAGAACCTGGAGCCGGTGGGTGTGCCGGTGGTGGACTCGCTGGCGGAGGCGGTCGCCCTGGCCGCCGAGCTGACGGCCTGAGCCCCTCCGGGGCGGGGTAGCGGGGCCGGGGGTGCCCGGTCCCGGCGTCCGTACGCCCGTACCCGGTGAACGGTCCCGGCGCCTCGTGCCCGCGGGCGGGGTCAGATGCCGTCCGGGCCGTCGCCTCTGCGGACCTCGCGGGCCCGGCGGGGGCGGGTGGGGGCCTCTTGCACCGGGGCGTCCCGCTCGGACCACATCATGAACACGATGAAACCGATCAGGGCGGCCAGCCCCAGGCCGATCAGCAGCTCCGTCCGGATCGCGGGCACGAAGACGATCAGCAGCAGCACGGTGAACAACGCCGCGGCGATACCGCCGGCCCACTTCAGGAAACGCAGCACGGAGGGCCTCCACCGGTCGGCGGCCCCGCGGGACGCCGGGCCGGATCACCGGGAAGGACGCGGCGGGCCGCCCCCGCGGTTTCCCGGACCCGCGCGGTGCTCCGCACCGGGCCCAGCCCCCGGACGCACCGGGCCCGGCACCGCCCGGGCCCGGGGCTCTGCGAGGCCGCAGCCGCCCGGCCGGACCGCGCCCGGCCGCAGGGCCGCCTGCCCCGGCCCGCCCGCCCTGCCGCGGCCTCCCGCCCGTCAGCCCGCCGCGCGCAGTACCTTCAGGAACTCGCGCATCCACGCCGGATGGTCCGGCCAGGCGCGCGACGAGACCAGGGTGCCGTCGACGACCGCCTCCGTGTCCTGGAAGGCCGCGCCCGCCGACTGCATATCCGGCTCCAGCGCCGGATAGGCGGTCACCCGCCGCCCCTCGAGACCGCCGACGGCCGCCGTCAGCAGCGGGCCGTGGCAGATCTGCGCCACCGGCTTGTCGGAGTCGAAGAACGCCTTGACGAGCTTCCGCAGCTCGGGGTCGTTCCGCAGATACTCGGGCGCCCGCCCGCCCGGAATCACCACAGCGGCGTACTCCCCGGGGTCGACCTCGGAGAAGGCCAGGTCCGCGGGCCAGGTGTAGCCGGGCTTCTCGGTGTAGGTGTCGTAGCCCTCCTCGAAGTCGTGGACGACGAACCGCAGCTTCTTCCTGCTGGGCGCCGCGATATGCACCTCGTAGCCCTCCTCCAGCAGCCGCTGGTAGGGGTAGAGGACCTCCAGGGACTCGGCGGCGTCGCCCGTGACGATCAGGACCTTCGTAGCCATCTCTGCTGCTCCCGTGGTGGGGCGGTACGAGACACCGGGACGGGGCCTCCCCGGCTACCTACCCCCCGGGCGCGGCCCGCCCCCTGTCGCTGTGCAGAGTGTCAAACTTCCGACCCCGCTTTTGTACACATAAGGACCATGACGGCACCCGGGGCGGGGGAGATAGCCTGGAGCCGTGATCAGCGCGATATGCCCTGGGGGCAGAGCAGCCCCCGGTACTCGCCCGGAGCGCCACCGCGCCCGGGCGATCGCTGGTCCCCGCGTACCGGCCCGTTCGTCGAGTTCGTCGAGTTCTGCCGAATTCTTTCGATTGCGGCTCGGAGCACTCTCATCGCGGCATAACGTCGAACCCGACCGGACACCCCGGGCCGTGGCGTTGCGTCGCTTCTTTCCCCTACGTCACGCAACGGCGCGCGACAGGAGCCAGAGGACATGCAGACCAAGCTGGACGAAGCCAAGGCCGAGCTGCTCGCACGGGCGGCACGGGTAGCGGGGAACGGTCCGGGCGGGGGTCACCACCAGGCCGGGCCGGAGCAGGGCGGGCGTCCCGACCAGGCGACCCTCCTCGCGTACCTCCAGCGCTACTACCTGCACACCGCGCCGGAGGACCTCACCGACCGCGACCCGGTCGACGTCTTCGGTGCCGCGCTCTCCCACTACCGGCTGGCCGAGAACCGTCCCCAGGGCACCGCGAGCGTCCGGGTGCACACCCCGACGGTCGAGGAGAACGGCTGGACGTGCAGCCACTCCGTCGTCGAGGTCGTCACCGACGACATGCCCTTCCTCGTGGACTCCGTCACCAACGAGCTGTCCCGCCAGGGCCGCGGCATCCATGTCGTGATCCACCCCCAGGTCGTCGTCCGCCGCGATGTCACGGGCAAGCTGCTGGAAGTGCTCTCCGCCGAGGCCCGCTCCGGCCGGGACCGGCCGCACGACGCGCTCGTCGAGTCCTGGATCCATGTCGAGATCGACCGGGAGACCGACCGCGCCGACCTCAAGCAGATCGCCGCCGATCTGCAGCGCGTCCTGTCCGACGTCCGCGAGGCCGTCGAGGACTGGGAGAAGATGCGCGACGCCGCGCTGCGCATCGCCGAGGACCTGACCGCCGAGCCGGTCGCCGGCGATATCGCGGGCCAGGAGGTCGACGAGGCCCGGGAGCTGCTGCGCTGGCTCGCCGCGGACCACTTCACCTTCCTCGGCTTCCGGGAGTACGAGCTGACCGACGGCGACGCGCTGGCCGCCGTCGCCGGTACCGGTCTCGGCATCCTCCGCTCCGACCCGCACCACAGCGAGGACGAGGCCCACCCCGTCAGCCCCTCCTTCAGCCGGCTGCCCGCCGACGCCCGGGCCAAGGCCCGCGAGCACAAGCTCCTCGTCCTCACCAAGGCCAACAGCCGCTCCACCGTCCACCGGCCGAGCTATCTCGACTACGTCGGGGTGAAGAAGTTCGACGTCGACGGCAATGTGATCGGCGAGCGCCGCTTCCTCGGGCTCTTCTCCTCGGCCGCCTACACCGAGTCGGTGCGCCGGGTGCCGGTGATCCGCCGCAAGGTCGCCGAGGTCCTCGACGGCGCCGGGTTCTCGCCCAACAGCCACGACGGCCGCGACCTGCTCCAGATCCTGGAGACGTACCCCCGCGACGAGCTGTTCCAGACCCCGGTCGACCAGCTCCGGTCCATCGTCACCAGCGTCCTCTACCTCCAGGAGCGCCGCCGGCTGCGGCTCTACCTCCGCCAGGACGAGTACGGCCGCTACTACTCGGCCCTCGTCTACCTGCCCCGCGACCGCTACACCACCGGCGTCCGGCTGCGGCTGATCGACATCCTCAAGGAGGAGCTGGGCGGCACCAGCGTCGACTTCACCGCCTGGAACACCGAATCGATCCTCTCCCGGATCCACTTCGTCGTCCGGGTGCCCCCGGGTACCGAGCTGCCGCACCTCACCGACGCCGACACCGAGCGCATCGAGGCCCGGCTGGTGGAGGCCGCCCGCTCCTGGGCCGACGGCTTCGCCGAGGCCCTCACCGCCGAACTCGGCGAGGAGCGCGCCGCCGAACTGCTCCGCAGCTACGGCTCCGCCTTCTCCGAGGGCTACAAGGCCGACCACTCGCCGCGCGCCGCCGTCGCCGACCTGGTCCACCTCGACGATCTGACCAGCTCCGGCCGGGACTTCTCGCTCTCCCTCTACGAGCCCGTCGGCGCTGGCCCCGGCGAGCGCCGCTTCAAGATCTACCGCACCGGCGAGCAGGTCTCCCTCTCCGCCGTCCTGCCCGTCCTCCAGCAGCTGGGCTGCGAGGTCGTCGACGAGCGGCCGTACGAGCTGCGCGCCACCGACCGCAAGAACGCGTGGATCTACGACTTCGGTCTGCGGATGCCCGTCCTCGGCAACGGCGGCAACGGCGGCGGCAACGGCGACTATCTCGCCGACGACGCCCGCGAACGCTTCCAGGACGCCTTCGCCGCGGTCTGGACCGGCGAGGCGGAGAACGACGGCTTCAACGCCCTCGTCCTGCGCGCCGGGCTGAACTGGCGGCAGGCCATGGTGCTGCGCGCCTACGCCAAGTACCTGCGGCAGGCCGGGTCGACGTTCTCCCAGGAGTACATGGAGAACACCCTCCGCACCAACGTCCACACCACCCGGCTGCTGGTGTCGCTCTTCGAGGCCCGGATGTCGCCCGGCCGCCAGAGCGCGGGCACCGAGCTGACCGACGGACTCCTGGAGGAGCTGGACGGCGCCCTGGACCAGGTCGCCAGCCTCGACGAGGACCGCATCCTCCGCTCCTTCCTCACCGTCATCAAGGCCACCCTGCGGACGAACTTCTTCCAGCGGACCGGTGACGGCGGCCACCACGGCTATGTGTCGATGAAATTCGACCCCCAGGCCATCCCGGACCTGCCCGCGCCCCGCCCGGCCTTCGAGATCTGGGTCTACTCGCCCCGCGTCGAGGGCGTCCATCTGCGATTCGGCAAGGTCGCCCGCGGCGGGCTGCGCTGGTCCGACCGGCGCGAGGACTTCCGTACGGAGATCCTCGGCCTGGTGAAGGCGCAGATGGTGAAGAACACCGTCATCGTCCCGGTCGGCGCCAAGGGCGGCTTCGTCGCCAAGCAGCTCCCCGACCCGGCCGCCGACCGCGACGCCTGGCTGGCCGAGGGCATCGCCTCCTACCGGACCTTCATCTCGGCGCTCCTCGACATCACCGACAATCTGGTGGCCGGGGAGGTCGTGCCGCCCGCCGACGTCGTCCGGCACGACGAGGACGACACCTATCTCGTCGTCGCCGCCGACAAGGGCACCGCGTCCTTCTCCGACATCGCCAACGAGGTCGCCGTCGCCTACGACTTCTGGCTGGGCGACGCCTTCGCCTCCGGCGGCTCCGCGGGCTACGACCACAAGGGCATGGGCATCACCGCCCGCGGCGCCTGGGAGTCAGTGAAGCGGCACTTCCGGGAGCTGGGCCACGACACCCAGACCGAGGACTTCACCGTCGTCGGCGTCGGCGACATGTCCGGTGACGTCTTCGGCAACGGCATGCTGCTCAGCGAGCACATCCGGCTGGTCGCCGCCTTCGACCACCGGCATATCTTCATCGACCCGGACCCGGACGCCGCCGTCTCCTACGCGGAGCGCCGCCGGCTGTTCGAGCTGCCCCGGTCGAGCTGGGCCGACTACGACACCAAGCTGCTCTCCGCGGGCGGCGGCATCCACCCCCGTACCGCCAAGTCGATCCCGGTGAACGCGCAGATGCGGGCCGCCCTCGGCATCGACGCGGGGATCGGCAAGATGACGCCCGCCGAACTCATGAAGGCGGTCCTCCAGGCCCCGGTGGACCTGCTCTGGAACGGCGGTATCGGCACCTATGTCAAGGCGTCCGGCGAGACCGACGCGGACGTCGGCGACAAGGCCAACGACGCCATCCGGGTCAACGGCGACGCACTGCGGGTCCAGGTCGTCGGCGAGGGCGGCAACCTCGGCCTCACCCAGCTGGGCCGGATCGAGTTCGCCCGCTCCGGCGGGCCCGAGGGCACCGGCGGCCGGATCAACACCGACGCCATCGACAACAGCGCCGGGGTCGACACCTCCGACCACGAGGTCAACATCAAGATCCTGCTCAACGGGCTGGTCGCCGACGGCGATATGACCGTCAAGCAGCGCAACGCCCTGCTCGCCCGGATGACCGACGAGGTCGGCGTCCTGGTGCTGCGGAACAACTACGCCCAGAACGTCGCCCTGGCCAACGCGGTCGCCCAGGCACCGTCGCTGCTCCAGGCCCACCAGCGGCTGATGCGCCGCCTCGGCCGGGACGGGGCGCTGGACCGGTCGCTGGAGTTCCTGCCGCACGACCGGCAGATCCGGGAGCTGCTGAACGGCGGCCGCGGGCTGAGCCAGCCCGAGCTGGCGGTCCTCCTCGCGTACACCAAGATCACGGTGGCGGAGGAGCTGATCGCGACCGGGCTGCCGGACGACCCGTATCTCGCCCGGCTGCTGCACGCCTACTTCCCCAAGCCGCTGCGGAAGAAGTTCGCCGAGGCCGTCGACGGGCACCCGCTGCGCCGGGAGATCATCACCACCGTCCTGGTCAACGACACCGTCAACACCGGCGGCTCGACCTTCCTGCACCGGCTGCGGGAGGAGACCGGGGCCTCCACCGAAGAGGTCGTCCGGGCCCAGGCCGCGGCCCGGGAGATCTTCGGCCTGGCCACCGTCTGGGACGCCGTCGAGGCACTGGACAACGAGGTCGCGGCGAGCGTCCAGACCCGGATCCGGCTGCACTCCCGCCGGCTGGTCGAGCGCGGCACGCGCTGGCTGCTGGGCAACCGCCCGCAGCCGCTCCAGCTCGCCGAGACCGTCGAGTTCTTCGCCGAGCGGGTCGCGCTGGTCCGCGGTGAGCTGCCGAAGCTGCTGCGCGGCGCGGACCTGGAGTGGTACCAGGGCATCATGGACGAGCTGACGTCCGAAGGCGTGCCGGAGGAGCTGGCGCTCTGGGTCGCCGGGTTCTCCTCGGCCTTCCCGACGCTGGACATCGTGGCCATCGCCGACCGCACCGGCCAGGAGCCGCTGGCGGTCGCCGAGGTCTACTACGACCTCGCGGACCGGCTGCGGATCACCCAGCTGATGGACCGGATCATCGAGCTGCCGCGGGCCGACCGCTGGCAGTCGATGGCGCGCGCCTCCATCCGGGAGGACCTGTACGCGGCGCACGCGATGCTCACCGCGGACGTCCTCTCGGTCGGCAACGGCGGCTCGACTCCCGAGGAGCGGTTCAAGGACTGGGAGATCGAGAACGCCTCGATCCTGGGCCGGGCCCGGGCCACGCTCGACGAGATCCAGGGTTCGGACACCTTCGACCTGGCGAACCTGTCGGTGGCCATGCGGACGATGCGCCAGCTGCTGCGTACCCACAGCTGACGTACGGCGTCGGCGTCACGGAGGTACCGCGTCACGGCGGTACGAGGGCCCGCTCCCGGTCGTCCGGGGGCGGGCTCTCGCCGTGCGGGAGCGGGGGTGCACGGCGGCGGGCGACGGCCCTCGCCGTCCGCGCGGGGGGTTCTACGGCGGCCGGGGCGGGTCCCGCCGTCCGGCCCCGGGGGCCGTACCGGTCGTACCGGTGATGCCGGTTACACCGCGGCCCGCCAGAGCGCCCGGCAGGCCAGGAAGGCGGCCGCCAGCAGCAGGGCGTTGCGGACCAGCATCAGGCCGCAGCCCAGCGGGGTCCCGGCGACCACGTCGTCGTAGTGCAGGGGGTACGCCAGGGCGCTGACGGCCGCCGCCGGGACCATCAGCAGCGCCGCCGGGCGCTGCACCGTGGTCCGGGCGGTCAGACAGACCGCGGCCAGCCCCAGCAGCCAGATCAGATACTGCGGGCTGATCACCCGGCTGGTGACGGTGAACAGCAGTACGGCGGTGAAGGCGGCGTCGTACGGGGTGGCCGGGCTCCACCGCCGGGCCCGGATCCGCCACAGCAGCAGCCAGCCGAAGGCGGCGGCCGTCAGGGCCAGGGAGAGCGCGGCGACGGAGGAGACGTACGGCCCGGTGAACTCGAAGGCGCCGTACCGGTATCCGACCTCGCCGGGCCAGCCCACCGCGCGGGCCAGCTGGAGCGCGGTGCCGCCGAGCGACTCGATCTGGACGCCCCGGGCGCTCTGCTGCCGCAGGAAGCCGAGGGTGTGGCTGAAGCAGAGGACGAGTACGGCGAGGAGCGCGACGGCCGTCGCGGCGGCCGAGCCCCAGGCGGCGCGGGTGCGCGGGCCCCGGGGGGTGCCCAGCAGGATCAGCGCCGGCCACACTTTGATCATGGCGCCGAGCCCGGCCAGCGCCCCGGCCGTCCCCGGGCTCCGGGCCAGGGCGAGCAGCCCGAGGACGGCGACGGCGGTGACGGGGACGTCGTAGCGGGCCAGGGGCAGGTTCAGCAGCAGCGGCAGCGCGCAGACCCAGAGCCAGGCGCCGGGGAGTCCGGCGCGGGCCAGGGCGCGGGTGATGGTCGCGTCGGCGGCCAGCACGATCACCACGAAGGCCTGGAAGTACGTCAGCCACGGCAGGGCGGCGGGGGAGAGCAGCACCAGCGCGGCGCCCGGCGGGTACTGCCAGGTGACGTCGTTCAGCGGGAAGGTGCCGTGCACCAGCTGCTCGAACCAGCCCCGGTAGAGGGTGTGCACCTCGCCCGCGACCCCGCTGTCCCCGAGCCGGTCGACGACCAGCAGGGCGAGCATTCCGGCGCGGGTGACGGCCCAGACTGCGGCCAGGGCGACGGTGTCCCGGGGCCCGGGGGCGTCGTGGTCGTCCGGGGCGCGCAGGGAGGGCCGGGGGGAGAGCCGGTGGCCGGCGGGCAGGGGGGTGATCCGTTGCGGAGTCATCGCCCGGTACATTAGTCCGCTTTGATGCGGTTGGTGAGGTTCGCCACCCTGGGGGGGCGGCCGGGCGGCCCGCCGGGCCGGGGGCCGGACCTGCGCCCCGGGCCGGACGCGCCCGGGGCCGGGGTCCGCTCGATGCGGTCCCCGGCCCCGGGTCCGGCCACCGGTCTCCCGGCCGGCCGTCGCTTCTGCCTCCCCCGTCCTCCGGGGCGGCTACTTCTTGCCGCTGGTGAAGGCCTCGTACGCGGCGACGACCTCCTTGGCGGGACCGTCCATCCGCAGGGTGCCGGCCTCCAGCCAGAGGGCCCGCTCGCAGGTCTCCGTGATGGTGCTGTTGCTGTGGCTGACCAGGAAGACCGTGCCGGCCTCCTTGCGCAGCTCGGTGATCCGGGCCTGGCTGCGGCGGCGGAACTTGGCGTCACCCGTCGCCAGCGCCTCGTCGATCAGCAGGACGTCGTGGCTCTTGGCCGCCGCGATCGCGAACCGCAGCCGGGCGCCCATGCCGGAGGAGTACGTCCGCATCGGCAGCGAGATGAAGTCGCCCTTGTCGTTGATCCCGGAGAAGTCGACGATGCCGTCGTAGGCCTGCTGGATCTCGTCGCGGGTCATCCCCATGGCGAGGCCGCCGAGGATGACGTTCCGCTCGCCGGTGAGGTCGCTCATCAGCGCCGCGTTCACCCCGAGGAGGGACGGCTGCCCCTGGGTGTAGACCCGGCCCTCGGCGGTCGGCAGCAGTCCGGCGATCGCCTTGAGAAGGGTCGACTTGCCGGAGCCGTTGGACCCGATCAGCCCGATGGCCTCGCCCTTGTACGCGGTGAAGGTCACGCCCTTGACCGCATGCACCTCGCGTACGCCCGGCGAGGGCTTGCCGGCCTTGCGGGCCTTGCGCTCCTTGCGGGAGATCATCCGGCTCAGGGCGGCGGTGGCACTGCCCCGGCCCGCGCGGCCGCCGTTCACCCGGTACTTGATGTGGACCCCGTCCACCACGACCGTCGGGACCCGCTCCGGGACCGAACCGGCCTGGGTCACTCGGTCCGCTGTCGTCATCAGGTTCTCAGCCACGGCCGTACCGCTCCTCCGCCTTCCAGAAGTACATGAATCCGCCCACCCCGAAGAGCGCGGCCCAGCCGAGGGCGACCGCCCAGACGTGCGGCGGCAACTGGGCCGAGGTGTAGCTGTCGATCAGTGCGAAGCGCACCAGGTCGATGTAGACCGCCGCCGGGTTGTACTGCAGGCCAAGCATGACCCACTCCGGCAGGTCATGGCCCCTCAGGACGGTGGAGATGCTCCACATCACACCCGACGAGTACATCCAGGTCCGCAGGATGAAAGGCATGAGCTGGGCCACATCGGGCGTGTGCGCGGAGATCCGCGCCACCACCATCGCGATACCCGTATTGAACACGGTCTGGAGCGCCAGCGCGGGCACGGCCAGCAGCCAGGCGGCCCCCGGGACCTGGCCGAAGCCCAGCAGGATCACGGCCAGGACGCCCAGGGAGAACAGCAACTGCTGGAACTGCTGGAGGGCCAGCGCGATCGGCAGGGACGCCCGGGGGAAGTGCAGCGCCCGGACCAGCCCGATGTTCCCGGTCACGGCCCGGGTGCCCGCCATGATCGAATTCGAGGTGAAGGTCCAGATGAACACCCCGGTGACCAGGAACGGAACGAAGTCCGGGACATTTTTGCTGGTGCCCAGCAGGATGCCGAAGATGAAGTAGTAGACCGCCGCGTTCAGCAGCGGGGTCACCACCTGCCACAGCTGCCCCAGCTTGGCCTGGCTGTACTGGGCCGACGTCTTGGCGGTGGCGAACGCGGTGATGAAGTGGCGCCGGGCCCAGAGCTGCCGTACATAGCCGGGCAGCGTCGGGCGTTCCCCGCTGACGGTGAGCCCATGGCGCAGGGCCAGCTCACTGGGGGATTCGGCACGGGCTCGCGAAGGACCCCCGATGCCCGTCGGCACCGGTGGGGAGATCGTCTGGCTGCTCACTCTGGTCGCTTTCGCCGGGGGCCGAGTGGTGGGGAAGGGGGACTGGCCGCAGGGGGCGGGACTGGGGGGACCTGACGGGACCGCGGGCGTACCGGGCGGGTACGCGCCGGACCGGGCCCGCCGGGCCCGGAACGGACCGCCGCTCCGCCGGTTGCCGTCCGCCCGCCGGTGGGGGCGACGGGGGAACCGTTTGCGTGACGACGGGACGGGTCCGTTTCGTCGCTACGGCGAGACTAGGGCGTATGTGCGTCGCAACGCAACCGTTTCGTCGTGACGGGTATGCTCCTCGCCATGACCACCGACCCGGACCCGCGACCACGACGCGCGCCCGCGGGTGCCGCAGTGCTCCGCGAGGAAGTGACGGAGGCGATCCGCGCCGCCGTCTTCGAGGAGCTGGCCACGGTCGGCTTCGCCCGGATGTCGATCGAAGGCATCGCGCGCCGCGCGGGAGTCGGCAAGACGGCCGTCTACCGCCGCTGGAAGTCCAAGCTCTCCCTGGTCGTGGACCTGCTTTCGGCCTTCGCCGTACAGGGTCTGCCCGCACCGTCCACGGGTTCGCTGTACGGGGACGTACGGGCGCTGCTGGAGGTCGCCTCGCACGCCATGCGCCACCCGGTGGCCTCGCAGATCATCCCGGACCTGATCGTCGAGTCCGCCCGCAGCCCGGAGATCGCCGACGCCATCAAGGCCGCGCTCGTGGACAGCCAGCGGGGCATGGCGTCGGCGATCGTGCGGGAGGCGGTGGCCCGCGGCGAGCTGCCGCCCGGCACCGACGCCTACCGGCTGCTCGATGTGACGGTCGGCCCGCTGTACTGGCGGCTCGTGGTGGTGCGGGAGAAGCTGCCCAAGGGCTATCTGGACGTGCTGGCGCGCGGGGCGGTCGCGGCGCTGAAGGTCTGACGCGGGTCCGCGTCCGGCTGCGGAGCCCGGCTTCGGCCCGGGGGGTACGGGTACGGGGCGGCCCGGAGCCCGTACGGCCCCGGCCCGCCCTCGTACGGCCGCCCTCGTACCCGTTCCCCGTACCGCCGCCCCCGGAGGCGTACGGCCCGGAACACGCACGGTGCCTCCGGAGACGTACCGCCGCCGCCCCGGAAGGCGTACGGCCGGCTACTTCACCGCCCCGGCCATCACCCCCGACACGAACTGCCGCTGGAAGGCGAAGAACACCACCAGCGGGACGACCATCGACAGGAACGCGCCCGACGCGAGTACGTCGATGTTGTTGCCGAACTGGCGGACCTGCCGCTGCAGGGCGACCGTCACCGGCGCGCTGTCGGTGTCCGCGAAGATCAGCGCGATCAGCATGTCGTTCCACACCCACAGGAACTGGAAGATCCCCAGCGAGGCGATGGCGGGCCCGCCCAGCGGGAGCACCACCCGGGTGAAGAGCCGCAGCTCGCCCGCGCCGTCCAGCCGGGCCGCCTCCAGCAGCTCGCGCGGGATCTCCGCGAAGAAGTTCCGCAGCAGGAAGATCGCGAACGGCAGTCCGAAGGCGGTGTGGAAGAGGATCACCCCGAGGGTGGTCTCGAAGATCCCGATCGTCCCGAACAGTTCGGCGACCGGGACCAGCGCCACCTGCACCGGTACCACCAGCAGCGCCACGACCAGCAGAAAACACCAGTCACGGCCGGGGAAGTCCAGCCAGGCGAAGGCATAGCCCGCCAGCGAACCGACGGCCACGACCAGCACCGTCGACGGCACGGTGATCATGACACTGCTGAGCAGGGAGTCGGTGATCACCTCGTTCTCCAGCAGCTTCCCGTAGTTCTCCGTGGTGAGCTGCGCGGGCGCGGTGAACACCGACCACCAGCCGTCGGCCGCGATATCGGCCGGACTGCGCAGCGAGGACACCAGCAGCCCGACGGTCGGCAGCAGCCAGAACAGACCGGCCAGGACCAGCAGCACCCGGACCCCGCCGGAGGCCGCCCGGGCCGCGATCCGGGTCCCGAGCGGCCGCCGGGCCGGAGCGCTCCCGGCGGTGGTGCCCGCTGTCCGCGGGCGCGTCGCCGTCATCGGCGGCCCTCCTTCCGCATCCGCCGGATATTGACCACCATCACCGGCACCACCAGCAACAGCAGCAGTACCGCGATGGCGCTGCCGACGCCCGGATCGGCCGCCGTACCGAAGGACGACCGGTACAGCTGGAGCGCCAGCACATTGGCGTCGTCCTGCGCCGAACCGGGCGCGATGACGTACACCAGGTCGAAGATCTTCAGTACGTTGATCATCAGGGTGACCAGTACCACCGCCAGGACCGGTGCCAGCAGCGGCACGGTGATCCGCCGGAAGACCTGCCATTCGCCCGCCCCGTCGACCCGGGCGGCCTCCAGCAGCTCCCGCGGCACGCTCGCCAGCCCGGCCGCGATCAGCACCATCGCGAATCCGGCCCACATCCAGACATAGCTGCCGATGATCGCCGGGGTGACCAGTGAGGGCCCCAGCCAGCTCACCCCGTTGTACGCCTCCCGGAAGTTGGCCGCGGGCAGCCGCAGCACCGCGCCCGCGGCCTCCGGCGGCAGGGTGAACACCCCGTCCGCCCCGGCCCGGGCCGACGCCACCACCTTCCCGTCCTTCACCGCCTCGATCCGGAGGCCCTTCAGGCCCAGCTCCCGGGCGTCGGCGACATTGGGCTTCCCGCCGCCGCCCCGGGTGAAGTCGAGCCACGCCGTACCGGTGATCGCGCCGTCCGCGGCCGGGGCCGGGGTCCGGGCCGGCCGGGCGTCCGGCGGCATGTCCCCCGGCGGCACCCCGACCAGCGGCAGCAGTACGGGGGTCCCCGCCGACACCGGAGCCCGGGTGACGAACGCCCCGCCGCCGCCCGGCTCCAGCGGATGCACCGGCAGCGGCCTGGCCCGGGGGAAGGCCGAGGACTCCGTGAAGGTGTCGTGGACCCCGACCCAGACCGCGTTGGCCAGACCGCGGTCCGGATCCTGCTCGTACACCAGCCGGAAGATGATGCCCGCGGCCAGCATCGAGATCGCCATCGGCATAAAGACGACCAGTTTGAACGCGGTTCCCCAGCGGACGCGTTCGGTGAGCACCGCGAAGATCAGCCCGAGGGCGGTGGTCACGGCCGGCGCGACCACCACCCAGACCGCGTTGTTCCGCACGGCAGTGAAGATCGCCTCGTCGGTGAAGATCTCCCGGTAGTTGGCGAACCCGGCGAAACCCGTGCCCGCCCGGTCGAAGAAGGAACGGTGCACCGAGTACCCGATGGGGTAGACCACGAGCGCGCCCAGCAGCACCAGCGCCGGCAGCAGAAACGCCGCCACCAGTGCCTTCCGGGTGCCGGTCACGCTCTTGCGCGGACCCGCGGGGGGCGCCGGCCGGGCCGGGCCCCCCGCCTGCACTGCGGAGGACACCCGCCTCAGCCCGCGTACGCCTTCGCGGCGTCGGACTCCAGTTTCGCCTGGATGCCCGCGATGTCCTTCGGGTTCTTCAGAAAGTCCTGGAGCAGCTTCCACAGCCCCTTGCCCGGGGTGCCGCCGAACGCCTGCGGCATCTGGTCCGACATATCGAACCGGACGTCGTCGCCCGCCGCGATCAGCGCCTTCGCGATATCGCGCTGGACGTCGCTCGGATACGCCGCCGGGTCCAGCGCCTTGTTCGGCGAGAGGAAGCCGCCCGCCGCGGCCTGGATACGGGCCGCGTCCGGCGAGGCGAGGAAGGTGAGCAGGGCCTGCGCGCCCGCACTGTCCTTCAGCGCCACCGCCGCGTCCCCGCCGCTCACCACCGGGGCCGCGGACCCGGCCGCCGGGAACGGGAACACCTTGGCGTCCGTGCCGATCTTCGCCTTGGTCTCGCCGATGACGACGCCCACGAAGTCGCCCTCGAAGACCATCGCCGCCTTGGCCCGGTCGCCCCCGGTGAAGGTCTGGCTGACCGACGCCGGGAACTCGGTCTGCAGCGCGCCGTCCGCACCGCCCGCGATCAGCTCGGGCCTGCCGAACAGCTCGGCGAGGGTGGTGAGGGCCCGGGTGACCGTGGGGTCGGTCCACTTGATGCCGTGCTCGGCGAGCTGGTCGTACTTCGCCGGGCCCGCCTGGGAGAGATAGATGTTCTCGAACCAGTCGGTGAGGGTCCAGCCGTCGGCGCCCGCGACCGAGACGGGGGTGGTGCCGGACGCCGACACTGTCTCGGCGGCGGCCAGGAACTCCTTCCAGGTGCCGGGCGGCCGGACGCCCGCCGCCTCGAACACCGCCGTGTTGTACCAGACCAGCGACTTGTTGGCGGCCTTGTAGTAGACGCCGTACTGCACGCCGTCGACCTGGCCCGTCTGCTGCCAGCCCGCGGAGTAGTTCTTCGCCAGCTGGGCTTTTGCGGCCGGGCCGACCGGTTTGGCCCACTTGCGCTCCACGGCCTGGCGGATGGCGCCGGGCTGCGGGAGCAGCGCCACGTCCGGCGGGCTGCCCCCGGCTATCTTCGTCCCGAGGAAGTTGACGATCGGGTCCTGCGCGGGCACGAACGTGACCTCCGCGCCGGTCCGCTTCTCGAACTCGTCGAGGACCTTGACGAAGTTCTCCTGCTCCTTGCCGCTCCAGACCGCGGCGACCTGCACGGTCTGCCCGTTCAGCCTGGGGAGTTCGAGCGCGGCCGCGGAGTCCGGGCCGCTGCTTCTGCCGGTGTTCTTTCCGGTGTCCTTGCCCTTGCCGTCGTCGTCGCCCTTGTCGTCACCGCAGCCCGCGACGGTGAACGCGAGGACGACGGCGCAGGCCACCGTCGCTTTCACGGTCTTGCTCATGCGGAGAGGTGTATGCATCGCTGCCCCGTTCTCTCGCTCGGCACTGACACGTTGCGTGTCAGGTCTATGCCTGGGGCGGGGGGCCCGCAATCCGTCGCGCGGAGCGGACACCCCTTTCGTGATTCCTCTGTGACGTGATGTCAGGGCAAACGTCGTCGCCGTGAAGGAAGCGGGTTGTTCCGGGGCGGGAAGGGTGGGGTCGGGGCGAAGGAACGGCGCGGGAGCGGTCGGCGGTTCGGGGCTGCCGGGTGGTACGGGGGAGGGCCGGGGCACTCCGTGCGGAAAGCGGTCCGGTGAGGGACGGTCGCCCGGGGCGGGCCGGTCCCGGGACACGACGGCCCGAGGGGCGGGCCGGGTGCCCGGGGCATGACGGCCCCGGGAGCGGGCCGGGTTCTCGACAGGACGGCCGAGTCGTCAAAACGCCGGGGTCTTCACGCCCCTCCCCGGCCCCCTTAGGACACCCCGGCCCCTCACGACACCCCGGCCCTCACGATGGACGGCTTCTCACGACGGCACGGCTTCTCACGACGGCACAGGGGAGAGCGGCGGCAGCGGGACCGCGTCCACCGAGCCCGCCGCCCGTTCCAGCGCACTCGCCAGCAGCGCCAGGTCCGTCGGCCCGTTGCCCAGCTCCCGGACCGGTCTGCGGGTCGGCGGATCCCCCATCCGCTCCCACTCCAGCGGGACCACGGTGGGCCGCTGGGTCGCCGTCCGCGGAATACGCCCGGTGACCCGGCCGCCCTGGAACTCCGTCACCCGGCCGTCCGGATGGCCGAGTCTGCCGCGGCCCGGCAGCACCGCGTCCGGCCCGGTGGCCTGCGCGGGCGGCGGCGGGTCGAGGACGGCACGGAGCCCTGCGGAGCGTGCCAGCGCCGTATCGGCCGTACGGTCCGGACGGGCGGAGGCGGCGACCAGATGAACCCCCAGCCGCTCGCCGTCCCGTGCCACCGCCTCCAGCGCCCGGACGACGGAACCGGCCGCCGGGCGGCCCGTGCTGCCGAGGGCCGGGGCGACCAGGGCGTCGAAATCGTCCACCAGCACCACCAGCCGGGGCAGCGGGCCGGGCACGGGAGCGGGCCGCGTACGGCCGCCGGGGCGGAGCCGGAGCGTACTGCTCGGCGGGGATTCGAGATCGCCGCGGCCGGCCGCGGCCCCGGGGTGGAGCGTGCGGGCGGCCGTACGCGCTCCGGCGGAGCCGCCGCCCTGCTCGGCGGGGCTCGGTGACCGGGGGGCCACCACCCGACCGGTCTGCCGCGGCGCGGCGGTACGGTCCGGGGCGGCCCGGCGGGCGTGCCAGTCGGCGAAGTCGGTGCCCGCCAGCAGCTCCGCCCGCCGCTTCAGCTCGGCGCCCAGCGACTGGGCGAAGGTCCGCATCCGCACCGGGTCGCTGGCCGGCAGATGGTCCATGACATGCGGCAGGTCCGTGCAGGCGGCGAGCCCGGCACCGCGCTCCCCGCCGCCCGCGCCGTCGACGAGCAGCAGCCCCAGATGGTCCGGGCGCCCGGCGGCGGCCAGCGAGGCGGCGACCGAGCGCAGCAGCTCAGTACGGCCGCTGCCGGGCGGTCCCTCGATCAGCAGATGCGGACCCTCGGCCGTCAGATCCACCGCCAGCGGGCCGCGCGGCCCGGCGCCCAGCACCGCGACCGGCGCGGGCGCGTCCCCGGTGGCCGCCCAGCGGGCCATCAGCGAGGCGGGGGTGGCCCGGGCCAGGCCCAGCTCGTCCAGCAGCCGGGAGGAGCGGGGCAGCGCCACCGCCCGGGCCGCGCCCCGGGCCCCCGCCGGCTCGTCGGTCTCCTCCGTACGCAGCGGGGCGAGAGCCCGGGCGAACCGCTCGGCCCAGGCCGCCGACACCGCGTCCACCACGGCGGAGACACCCTGCCCCGAGGGCAGCCCGCCGGAGGTCCGCAGTACCCGCAGGGCGGTCGCCACATCCCCGCTGAGCATGCCGACCGCCCCGCACTCGCGGAACGGCAGCGAGGCCGCGCAGGCCGTCTCGTACACCGCGGCGACCGGCGCCGCCGGGGAGGCCGCGGGCGTCTCCGCCAGCACGATCAGATGGATCCCGGCGGCCCGGCCCGCGCCCGCCAGCCGGGCCGCGGTCTCCCGCAGGGCGGCCGACCCGGGGTCGCCGTCGACGATCACCACCGAACGCGGTCCTTCGTACCGCGCGGCGGCCGACGCCAGGGCGGCCGGGTCGGCGCTCGGCCAGCCCGGGCCCAGCGGGCCGTCGTCCAGCCTGCGGGTCAGCTCGGCGGTACGGGCGGCCGCCTGGTCGCGGTCGTACGCCAGCAGCAGACGGCAGTCCTGGCCGTGTCCCGGGCGCAGATGGGGCAGCCAGCCCAGCCATGCCCACTCGGCACGGCGGGCCTCCAGCGGGCGGTTCCGGTCGGCGGAGATCAGCACGATCTCCAGATCGGCGGGCGCGTGCAGCACCGCCGCCTGGGCGACGGCCCAGCGGGCGGCGCCGGAGAGCCGGGCCCGCGGACCGGCGAGGCCCAGTGAACCGGCCTCCCGCAGCCCGACCGTGACCGGCACGGACGGCAGACCGTCGCGGTCGGTGGTGCCCAGCCGGAGCACCAGGGACTCCGGGTGGCCCGGGTCCCGCTCCCACAGCCGCGGCCCGGGGCCCAGGGCGGTCAGCAGCAGGGCGGCGGGGTCCGGCCGGCTCTCGGAGACGGCGCGGGCGGGCGGCGCGTCCGCCGCGCCGGGCCCGGCCGGGGGCTGCTCGCCGCCCGGGTCGCGGTCCTTGAAGCGGCGGGCCCAGGCGCCTATGCCGCCCTTGCGGCGCGCTCCGGCACCGGCGGGCTCCGGCTCCGGCTCGGGCTCACGGTCCGGCGCGAACGCGGGTGGTGTCGGCGGAGGCGCCGGGGCGGGGGCTTCCGCCGCGGGCACCGGGTCCCCGGGCACCGCCGCGTACACCCCGGGGGGACGGGCCGGGACCCGGAGGTGGCCCTCCCCGTCGGAGGAGGTCGGCAGCGGCTCCGGCAGGGCGCCGGGGGCGGTCAGCCGGAGCGTGGACTCGCCGAGCCGCAGCAGCGCGCCGGGGCGCAGGGCGACCGGCCGCTCGCCGACGGCCCGGCCGTCGAGGGTGGTGCCGTTGGTCGAGCCGAGGTCCGCGACGGTGACCCGGCCGTCGTCCGCGACGGTGACCGCGCAGTGCAGCCGGGAGACGTCCGGATCGTCCAGCGGGACATCGGCGTCCGCCGAGCGGCCGATACCGACGGGGCCGCCGTGCAGCAGATGGACCCCGCCCGCGTCCGGCCCGGAGACCACATGGAGCTGCGGCTCCGCTCCGGCGTCCGACGGGCCCTCGGCACCGGGCGACTGGAGCGACAGCACCGCGCCGTCCACCAAGGGCGGCTCGCCCAGGGTCCGGCGCTGGGCGTCCAGCTTCTCCCCGCCCGCGTACAGCACGGCGGGACCGGAGGCCTCGGGCCCCGCGACGGCCGCCGCCAGACCCGACGCCACGGCGGCCAGCGCGGTCCCCGCCGGAGCGGTGACCAGCACGTCGCACGCCCGCGCCCCGCCCGTGGCCTGCCCGCCGCGCGGCGCGAGAACGGTCAGCCGGATCTGCATCGCCGTCAGCAATCCCTTCTGCACGGATGCCGGCGGGGAAACCGCCTCGTCACCCCACCCGGCCGGTCGGCACGCCCGGGGCTCCCCGCCCCGCGTACGCGTGCTGGGGGAATCCTCGCACCTGCTACTGACAACACGCCCGGGTATCGCCAAGAAGTGATCATGATTGGTCCGCTCCGGCCGGAAAAATGCGTGGTTACGCACTCAACCGGCCGCCGCGACCCGGCCCGGAGCGCCTCGGGGGCGCCCCTGGGCGGGGGTGCGGGCGCCCTTGCGCCCCGGCGGGCGGACCGGTCCGGTCGCACGGGACCGCACGGGACCGCACGGGCCCGGGCGAGCCCGGACGCTCGCCGCGGCCGCGCCGGGCCGGTCGCCCCGGGGCGGCTGTGCGGGGCGGGTTCCTGCACGGCGGCGGTACGGGCACCTGCGCCCCGGCCGGTCGGGCCGTGGCCCGACCCGGCGGCGCGCGGCCGCAGGCGCGGGGGAGTTTCCGGCACCGTGGAACGGAGTACCGGGGGCTGAACCGGCGGCGGCGCGGGCAGCCCCGGTCGCACGGGCCCGGCGGGCTCCCGGTCCGCTCCGGGCCCGGGCCGTGCCTTCGGGCCACGGGCCGTGTCCGGCGCCGCGGCGGGGGAGGTCACAGCGGGTGGCCGCAACCCCGTGAGGCCCGGTCGCGTCTTGCACTCGAACGGCGTGCGTACGCGGCCGGGGGATTCCGTTCCCGTACCGGCCCCGCGACGCCTGTGGACAACCGAACGTCATATCGGTCGGCCCCACTAAAGTGGGTCGGAACGCCGACCTTCCGGCGGCCCGGACCCCGGGGAAGCCGGGGACCCGGTGCCGGACCGGGCAAGGACCACGATCAGCAGGGAGCGCAAGACGTGCGGCCTGTAGGCAGCAAGTACCTCCTGGAGCAGCCGCTCGGGCGCGGAGCCACGGGCACCGTCTGGCGCGCCCGGCAGCGGGAGACCGCCGGGGCCGAAGCGGCCGTGCCCGGCCAGCCCGGCGAGACCGTGGCCATCAAGGTTCTGAAGGAGGAGCTGGCGAACGACGCGGACATCGTCATGCGCTTCCTGCGCGAGCGCTCCGTGCTCCTCCGCCTGACCCACCCGAATATCGTGCGGACGCGTGACCTCGTCGTCGAGGGTGATCTCCTCGCCCTGGTGATGGACCTGATCGACGGCCCCGACCTGCACCGGCAGCTGCGGGAGAACGGTCCGTTCACCCCCGTTGCCGCCGCCCTGCTGACCGCCCAGATCGCCGATGCCCTGGCCGCCAGCCACGCCGACGGCGTCGTCCACCGCGATCTGAAGCCCGCGAACGTCCTGCTGCGGACCGACCCCGACGGGCAGCTGCACCCGATGCTGACCGACTTCGGGATCGCCCGCCTCGCGGATTCGCCCGGCCTCACCCGTACCCATGAGTTCGTCGGTACGCCGGCCTATGTGGCGCCCGAATCCGCCGAGGGCCGCCCGCAGACCTCCGCCGTCGACATGTACGGCGCGGGCATCCTCCTCTACGAGCTGGTCACCGGCCGTCCGCCGTTCGCCGGCGGTACCGCCCTCGAAGTGCTGCACCGGCACCTCAGCGAGGAGCCCCGGCGCCCCAGCACCGTGCCCGAGCCGCTCTGGACCGTCATCGAGCGGTGTCTGAGCAAGGAGCCCGGCCGCCGCCCCAGCGCCGAGAACCTCGCCCGTGGCCTGCGGGTCGTCGCGGCCGGAATCGGGGTCCACTCGACCCCCGCCCAGATCGACGCGGCCCTCGGCGTCGGCGCGCTGCTGGCGCCCGACCCGTCGCCGACTCCCGTCCCGGAGACTCCCGGCGCCGCCGACCCCACGCAGGTGCTGCCGCACAACGGCGCCCCCGCCGGATACGACCCGTCGGCGGCGACCAGCGTGCTGCCGCACACCTCGGGACCGGCGGGCGCCGCCGATGCCACGAGCGTGCTGCCGCACACCGGTGCCGCCGACCCCACGGCCGTGATGCCGCCGGTGCCGCCGCGCCCGGACGGGCAGCCCGGCGCCCCGGGGCCGGAGGACCCGCACCCCTGGCAGTCGCAGTTGCGGGCCGCCCGCGACCGCAACGAGCAGACGCAGGTCCAGTACCTCGACCCGGGTGAGGACCCGCTGCGCCGCAGGCCCCAGCGGCAGCCCCTGCAGCCTCAGCGGCCTCCGCAGGGCCCGCCGCACCAGGGGCACCCGCAGGGCCCGCCCCAGCACCAGCAGCAGTACGCGCCGCAGCCGTATCAGCAGCACCAGCCGCCGCAGCGGCAGCAGTACGCGCCCCCGCCGCCCCCTCCGCAGCAGGTGCAGCCGTACTCCCCGCCCCAGCAGCCGCAACAGCCTCAGCAGCCCCAGCCCCCGGCACGGCAGCCGCGTGAGCCCCGCCCGCCGCGGCAGCGCAGCTCCAGCCCCATGCGGATCCCCGGTCTGGGTTGTCTGAAGGGCTGCCTCTTCTCCGTGGTGATGCTCTTCGTCGCGGGCTGGCTGGTCTGGGAGCTGACTCCGCTCCAGGACTGGGTGGCCCAGGGCAAGGGCTACTGGGAGGCGATCGGCGACGGCGTCGCCAAGGTCTCCGACTGGATCTCCGATCTGGCGGGCGCCGCCGACAGCGGTTCGGGCTCGGGCACCGAGACCGGCACCAGCTCCGGTACGGGGTCGAACCCGGGCACCGGCGGATAGCCCCGGCACGGGGGCGGGTTCCGGCCGCCGGCGCGCGGTCCAGGACCCGTCCCCGCTGCCCCGGGACTCGTCCCGATCACCGCCGAATCTCTTTATCGACTTCCCCAAGGGTGAAATCAGCCGCGGTTCTCCCCGGTATGTCCGGTAATGGATGCCGAATTTCCCCCGGGAGGGCGTTGCCGGGCGCCATCCGGGGCACATCCGCCCCCGTCAGCCGCGTACGTTATGGGCAACGCCAGCTTCTGGGAGCAGTCTTGGCACGGAATATCGGCAGCCGGTACACGGCCCATCAGATTCTCGGACGGGGCAGCGCGGGCACGGTCTGGGCCGGGGAGGGCCCCGAGGGGCCCGTCGCCATCAAGCTCTTGCGCGAGGATCTCGCCGCCGATCAGGAGCTGGTCGGCCGCTTCGTCCAGGAGCGCACGGCCCTGCTCGGACTCGACCACCCCCGGATCGTCTCCGTCCGCGATCTCGTCGTCGACGGCAACGACCTCGCACTGGTCATGGACCTCGTCCGCGGTACGGATCTCCGCACCCGCCTCGACCGGGAGCGCCGGCTGGCCCCCGAGGCCGCCGTCGCGATCGTCGCCGATGTCGCCGACGGGCTGGCGGCCGCCCACCGCGCCCAGGTGGTCCACCGGGACGTCAAACCCGAGAACATCCTCCTCGATATGCAGGGACCGCTCGGCCCGGCGGGTTCCCATCCGGCGCTGCTGACCGACTTCGGTGTGGCCAAGCTGATCGACACGGCCCGGCGCACCAAGTCCACGAAGATCATCGGCACTCCGGACTATCTGGCGCCCGAGATCGTCGAGGGGCTGCCGCCGCGCGCCGCCGTCGACATCTACGCCCTCGCCACCGTGCTCTACGAGCTGCTCGCCGGGTTCACCCCCTTCGGCGGCGGCCACCCCGGGGCCGTACTGCGCCGCCATGTCACGGAGACCGTCGTCCCGCTCCCGGGCATCCCGGACGAGCTGTGGCAGCTCATCGTCCAGTGCCTGGCCAAGGCCCCCGCGTCCCGGCTCCGCGCGTCCGAGCTGGGCACCCGGCTCCGTGAGATCCTGCCCGGCCTCGCCGGGCTGCCCCCGCTGGACGTCCGGGACGTCGACGGCCCCGACGACGGCGCCGAAGGCGACGGTCCGGCCACGCTGCGGTACGAGGACGGTACGGCGGAGCCCGCCGCGGCCGCGCCCCGCCGCCGGGGAGCGGTCCCGCTGGTTCCGGGCGCCGCCCCCGCGGACGCCAACCGCGACACCCACACCTCCATGCGGGTCCCCGGCCCCGACGAACTCTCCGGCGGCGCCCACGGCACCGCCCGCGCCCCCCGGACACCGGGCCAGCGCCGCCCCGGCTCCGCCCGGAACAAGGGCAGCCGCCGCTCGGTCCGGATCCGCCGCAGGGTCGCCGTGCTGCTGCTGGCGGTGGTCCTGGGCGTCGGCGGCTGGCTCGCCACCTCCGACGCGGACGCCACGCCGCACCCGCCGGTCCCGTCCCCCGGGACACCTCGCTAGCCCGCGGGACCCGCCCCGGAACACCCCGCACCCGGCCGGCCCGCGCCGGTCCCCGGACCCGCCCCCGCCCCTGCCGCGGCCCGCCCCGGTACCGGCCCGGCGGGCCGGTGCCCGACCTGGCGGCCCGGGTCGGCGCGCCCAGCCGTTACGCTTGGACGCGTGGCAGTCGTCGATGTATCCGAAGAGCTGAAGTCCCTCTCCGCGACCATGGGGTCGATCGAGTCCGTTCTGGACCTCGACAGGATCAGGGCAGACATCGCCGTGCTCGAGGAGCAGGCCGCGGCCCCGTCCCTGTGGGACGACCCGGAGGCGGCGCAGAAGATCACCAGCCGGCTCTCCCACCTCCAGGCGGAGCTGCGCAAGGCCGAGGCCCTGCGCGGCCGGATCGACGACCTCGAGGTCCTCTTCGAGCTGGCCGAGGCCGAGGACGACGCCGACACCCTCGCCGAGGCCGAGACCGAGCTGGGGGCCGTCCGCCGGGCCGTCGAGGAGATGGAGGTCCGCACCCTCCTGTCCGGCGAGTACGACGAGCGCGAGGCCCTCGTCAACATCCGCGCCGAGGCGGGCGGCGTCGACGCCTCCGACTTCGCGGAGCGCCTCCAGCGGATGTACCTGCGCTGGGCCGAGCGCCACGGCTACTCCACCGAGATCTACGAGACCTCGTACGCGGAGGAGGCCGGCATCAAGTCGAGCACCTTCGTCATCAAGGCCCCCTACGCCTACGGCACCCTCTCCGTCGAACAGGGCACCCACCGCCTGGTGCGTATCTCGCCCTTCGACAACCAGGGCCGCCGCCAGACGTCGTTCGCCGGTGTCGAGGTGCTGCCGGTCGTCGAGCAGTCCGACCATGTCGAGATCGACGAGTCCGAGCTCCGGATCGACGTCTACCGCGCCTCCGGCCCCGGCGGCCAGGGCGTCAACACCACCGACTCCGCCGTCCGGATCACGCACATCCCGACCGGCATCGTCGTCTCCTGCCAGAACGAGCGCTCCCAGATCCAGAACAAGGCGAGCGCGATGAACGTCCTCCAGGCCAAGCTCCTGGAGCGCCGCCGCCAGGAGGAGCAGGCCAAGATGGACGCCCTCAAGGGCGACGGCGGCAACTCCTGGGGCAACCAGATGCGTTCGTACGTCCTCCACCCCTACCAGATGGTGAAGGACCTCCGCACCGAGTTCGAGGTCGGCAACCCGCAGTCGGTCCTCGACGGCGAGATCGACGGCTTCCTGGAGGCCGGCATCCGCTGGCGCAAGCAGCAGGAGAAGTAGCAGCCGGGGCCGGTCCCCGTCCGTACACGAAGAGCGCCGACCCGACGGGTCGGCGCGCGTCGGGTTTGTTGCCATTTATTAATCCAGCAATCACGTAATTTTTAAAGGAGAA